>NZ_JBHXEM010000002.1:0-100112 GCF_042724755.1 Kitasatospora sp. NPDC127067
GCCCGGGACGGGTCGGACCCGGTCGGGGGCCGCCGTGGGGCCCTGCTCAGCGGCCCGAGGAGGCCAGATCGTCCGGGAACAGCCGCAGCCGGTGCGCCAGTGCGGCCGCCTCGCCCCGGCCGCCGACCGCGAGCTTGCCGAGGATGTTGGAGACGTGCACGCTCGCGGTCTTCGGAGAGATGTACAGCTCCTCGGCGATCTGCCGGTTGGTCCAGCCGCGCGCGAGCAGGCGGAGCACGTCCCGCTCACGGGGGGTGAGGTTGAAGGAGTCCCCGGCGGCCTGGGCCGGCACCGCGGCCGACCGCTCGGCCGGGGCGAGGCTCAGTCCGGCCCGCTCGGCCAGCGCGGCGATCTGCCCGCCGAGCAGCCGGTCGTCCCGGACGGCCGCCAGTTCGGCCGCCTCGCGCAGCAGTTCGGCGCCGGCCTCGCGCCGGCCGGCCTGCACCTCGGCCTCGCCGGCCCGCAGCAGGGCCTGTGCCAGCGGGTACGGCAGGCCGGTCGGCCGCAGCGCCTCGACCGCGGCGGCCCAGACCTCCGGAGTGTCCGCCCCCTCGGCGCGGGCCAGTTCGGCCTCCAGCAGCCGGGCCCAGCCGTGGTGCAGCGGGGCCCGGGGACGCAGCTCGGCGGCGGCCGCCGCGATCGCGGCCAGCGCCCCCGGCCGGCCCGCCCCGGCCTGCGGCAGGCCCCGGCTGTCCGCCTCCACCGTCGCGGCCTCGGCCAGCAGCGGGTAGACGTCGGACTCGTGACCGAGCCGGCCGTCCTCCTCCAGCACGGCGAGCGCTTCGGCCCGGGCCTCCAGCGGCCGGCCGCCGAGCGCCGCGAGCCGCACCGCCAGCCGGCTGATCGGCACGCTGTGCTGGACCTGGCCGACCCGGTTGGCCGCCCGGGCCTGCGCCAGCATGGTCCCCGCGGTGGCCAGGTCCCCCTTGAGCAGGGCGAGTTCGCCGCGCATCCGGTCCAGGAACTCGGCGTGGGTGCCGGTCGGGCTGGCCGCCTCGTAGCCGGCCAGCACCTCGGCGGCCTCCCGGACCCGCCCGAGGTCGGTCAGCGCCTCGACCAGGTTGCCGGTCAGGATGGCGCCGATGTTGCGCAGCAGGCCGTTGCCGTCCGCGAACTCCAGGCCCTCCCGGGCCAGTCGGACCGCGTCCTCGGGGTGTCCCAGTCCGCGCTGCATGCTGGCCAGGTTGTTGATGCCGCGCAGCAGCAGATCGGGCACGCCCAGCCGGCGGGCCCGCTCGACCGCCCCGGCGAGCTCGGCGAGCCCGCCCTCGGCGTCGCCCTGCACGTCGTAGCGCAGGCCGCCGAGGGTCATCCGGGCGTGCACCTCGACCGAGTGGGCGCCCACCTCCTCGGCGATCCGGATCGCCCGCTCGGCCAGCTCGATCGCCTCCGCGGTCGGCTTCTTGAGCATCGCCGTCCCGGCGCCGAGCGCGAGCACCTCGGCCTGGACCGCGGTCGGCGGCAGGTGCTCCACCAGCCGGAGCGCGTTCGCGATCTCCTCCTCGTCGCCGGAGCGGCGCAGGCTGCCCAGCATCCGGGCCCGGTTGATCCGGAACCAGGCCGCGCGCACCGGGTGCTCCGCCTCGTCGACCAGCCGCAGCCCGCGCTTGGCCAGGCTCAGGCCGCGCTCCCGGTCGCCGCAGCGCCGGGCCGCGACCACCGCCTCGGCCAGCACGTCGACCAGCTGGATCCGGTCACAGTCCTCGTCCGCGGCGCTGTGGTCGCAGGAGCCCGGCGGGTAGGTCTCGGCCCAGTCGTACGGGCGCAGGGTGTGTGCCAGCACCTCCTCGGAGACCATGTCCCACAGCTCCAGGGCCCGTTCCAGCATCCCGAGCTGCTCGGCGAAGGCGTTGCGGCGGCGGGCCGCGCGGGCGGCGTCCAGGGCCGTCGGCAGGGCGCGGGCCGGATCGTGCGCGTGGTACCAGTAGTTGGCCAGCCGGGCGGCCAGCGCGTCGCCCGGGACGAGCTGCGGCTGGGCCTCCACGACGAGCGCGAACTTGCGGTTGATCCGGTGCCGTTCGCCGGGCAGCAGGTCGTCCGAGACCGCCTCGCGGACCAGCGCGTGGCGGAACCGGTACCCCTCGCCCTCGCTGTCCGGACGCAGGATGTTGGCGCCGACGGCCGCCCGCAGCGCCTCGATCAGCGCCTCCTCGTCGTCGTCCAGGACGGCGGCCAGCAGGGCGTGTTCGACGTGCGAGCCGCCCTCGGCGGCGATCCGCACCACCCGCTGGGCCTCCTCGTCCAGGCCCTCGACCCGTACCAGCAGGATGTCCCGCAGCGAGTCGGTCAGCCCGGCTCCGCAGCCGTCCTCGAAGGCGGTGGCCAGCTCCTCGACGAAGAACGGGTTCCCCTCCGAGCGGCGGTGGATGCGGTCCACCAGCTGGCGGTCGGGGACGGTGGTGCCGAGGATGCCGGCCAGCTGGGCGGCCACCTCGCGGCGGTCGAACCGCGCCAGCTCCAGCCGCTGGACGGTGCGCAGCCGTTCGAGCTCGGCGAGGAAGGGGCGCAGCGGGTGCCGGCGGTGCAGGTCGTCGGTGCGGTAGGTGGCGACCAGCAGCACCCGGGACCGGTGCAGGGTGCGCACCAGGAAGGCGAGCAGCTCGCGGGTGGAGCGGTCGGACCAGTGCAGGTCCTCGACGGCGAGGACGAGGGTACGCTCCGCGCCGAGCCGCTCGAACAGCCTCGCGGTGTGCTCGAACAGCCGGGCCCGGCTGTACTCGTCGTTGGGTTCGCCGTCCACCTCGCCGAGCTCGGAGAGCAGCAGGGCGAGGTGGCTCTCGCTGCCGGCCGCGGCGGCCTCCAGTTCGGGGCCCAGCGAGCGGTGCAGCCGGCGCAGCGCGGCGGCCAGCGGCGCGTACGGCAGGCCCTCGGCGCCGACCTCCAGACAACTGCCGAGCGAGGTGACCGCCCCGCGGGCGGCCGCCCGCTCCAGGAACTCCTCCAGCAGCCGGGTCTTGCCGACCCCCGCCTCCCCGCCGATCAGGATGGCCTGCGGGCTGCCGGTGCCGGCGCGGCGCAGCGCGTCGGTCAGCTCGGTGATCTCGCTGCCGCGGCCGACGAAGACGGGGCTGACCGATGTCTGCTGCATGGAGGCGAGCATGCCATAGCCGGTGGGGCCCGGCCGAGGGGTTATCTCCCCTGGCGAACGGGTCGAAGGACCCGAATGCCCGGAGGGGGAGACGCTGGTGAGCGTCTCCCCCTCCGGAGCTCCTTCGGCACCGCCGTGGTGCCGCACCGTCAGCATTCGGGCCGACGCACGGGGCGCCGCTGGAAGCGGGTGGCCACCGGACGCTGCCGCAGTCGGCGGGCCTCCTTGGCCTCGCGCACCAGGCGCTCGTGCTCGGCGCGGGCCACGAGCTCGTGGGCCTGTTGCTGGAAGGTCTGGTACTCGATCATTTCCGGTTCCCCCTCGGGTTTTCCACTCCGTCTTGCTGACAGGTAAGAGCTTCCTCCGCCAGTGGGGGGTGCCGCATCGGGAGCGTGCCGCATCTTCCGGGGCCCGGATGCCTTAGATCGGTCTCCAAAAATGGTTTAAGGCCCCGCCTCACCCAGATACATAGGTGAGACGGGGCCTTAGGCCTTACTTAGAGGGCCTTAGATGCCTTAGATTCCTTAGGAAGGCAGGGTCGACAGCCTAGGCCGCACCCAGCTTCTCCAGGATCAGGTCCTTCACGCGGGCGGCGTCGGCCTGGCCGCGGGTGGCCTTCATGACCGCGCCGACCAGCGCGCCCACGGCCTGGACCTTGCCGTCGCGGATCTTGGCGGCGATCGCCTCGTTCTCGGCGATGGCCTGGTCGACCGCGGCACCCAGCGCGGAGTCGTCCGAGACCACGGCCAGGCCGCGCTTCTCGACGATCCCGTCCGGCTCGCCCTCGCCGGCCAGCACGCCCTCGATGACCTGACGGGCCAGCTTGTCGTTGAGCTTGCCCTCGGCGACCAGCGCGGCGACCCGGGCGACCTGCGCCGGGGTGATCGGCTGCTCGCTCAGCTCGGTGCCGGTCTCGTTGGCGCGACGGGCCAGCTCGCCCATCCACCACTTGCGGGCCTGGTCGGCCGGGGCACCGGCCGCGATGGTCTCCTGGATCGGCCCCACCGCACCGGCGTTGAGCACCGACTGCATGTCCTTGTCGGACAGGCCCCACTCCGCCTGCAGCCGGGCACGGCGCACCCGCGGCAGCTCGGGCAGAGCGGCGCGCAGCTCCTCGACCCACTCGCGGGTGGGGGCCACCGGCACCAGGTCCGGCTCGGGGAAGTAGCGGTAGTCCTCGGCGTTGTCCTTGATCCGGCCCGAGGTGGTGGAGCCGTCCTCCTCGTGGAAGTGGCGGGTCTCCTGGACGATGGTGCCGCCGTCGGTCAGCACGGTGGCGTGCCGCCGGACCTCGAACCGGGCCGCCCGCTCCACGCTGCGCAGCGAGTTGACGTTCTTGGTCTCCGAACGGGTGCCGAAGGTCTCGGTGCCGTTCGGGCGCAGCGACAGGTTGACGTCGCAGCGCATCTGGCCCTTGTCCATCCGGGCCTCGGAGACACCGAGCGAACGGATCACCTCGCGCAGCTCGGCGACGTACGCCTTGGCGACCTCGGGGGCGCGCTCGCCGGCGCCGACGATCGGCTTGGTGACGATCTCGATCAGCGGGATGCCGGCCCGGTTGTAGTCGAGCAGCGAGTGGGTGGCGCCGTGGATGCGACCGGTGGCCCCGCCGACGTGGCTGGACTTGCCGGTGTCCTCCTCCATGTGGGCGCGCTCGATCTCCACCCGGAAGGTCGAGCCGTCCTCCAGCTGCACGTCGAGGTAGCCGTTGAAGGCGATCGGCTCGTCGTACTGCGAGGTCTGGAAGTTCTTGGGCATGTCCGGGTAGAAGTAGTTCTTCCGCGCGAACCGGCACCACTCGGCGATCTCGCAGTTCAGCGCCAGGCCGATCTTGACGGCCGACTCCACGCCGACCGCGTTGACCACCGGCAGCGAACCCGGCAGGCCCAGGCAGGTCGGACAGGTCTGGCTGTTCGGCTCGGCACCCAGCTCGGTCGAGCAACCGCAGAACATCTTGGTCTTGGTGCCCAGCTCGACGTGGACCTCAAGGCCCATCACCGGGTCGTACGACGCGAGAGCGTCCTCGTAGGAGACCAGGTTCATGACGCTCACAGCGTCCCTTCTCACTTGAAGCTTGGGAGGTACGGGCCCGGCCACCGCGTCGCGCGGGGGCCGGGCCAGGGCGCTTAGCTCAGCTCAGCCCAGCAGCACGTCGTCGGAGCCCAGCCGGCGCAGCTCGCGCACCAGCAGGGCGGTGCCGGTGACCAGCGCGGCGGCGCCGACCAGGGCGTTGACCAGCTTGAGGGTGTCGCTCTCCTCGCGGGCCTTGCGGACGTCCTTGGCCACGGAGATCGCACCGAACGCGCTGGTGCCGATGGACAGCCACAGACCGGGCTTGGAGTGCTTGAAGCCCTTCAGGGAGCCGGAGCCCTTGGTCTTCTCGATCTTGCTCACAGTGCCGGTGCCTCCTCCAGCAGGGTGTGCCCCCACTTGTCGTTGAGTGCGGCCTCGACGGCGCCGCCCACGCGGTACAGGCGGTCGTCCGCCATCGCGGGTGCGATGATCTGGAGGCCGACCGGGAGATTGTCCTCCGGGGCCAGGCCGACCGGCAGCGACATGGCCGCGTTGCCCGCCAGGTTCGACGGAATCGTGCACAGGTCGGCCAGGTACATCGCCATCGGGTCGTCGGCGCGCTCGCCGATCGGGAAGGCGGTGGTCGGCGTGGTCGGCGAGACCAGGACGTCCACGCCCGCGAAGGCCGCGTCGAAGTCGCGCGAGATGAGCGTGCGGACCTTCTGGGCCGAGCCGTAGTAGGCGTCGTAGTAGCCCGAGGACAGCGCGTAGGTGCCCAGGATGATGCGGCGCTTGACCTCGTCGCCGAAGCCGGCCTCGCGGGTCAGCGCGGTGACCTCCTCGGCCGAGCGCGAGCCGTCGTCGCCGACCCGCAGGCCGTAGCGCATCGCGTCGAAGCGGGCCAGGTTGGAGGAGCACTCCGACGGCGCGATCAGGTAGTACGCCGGCAGCGCCAGGGTGAAGGACGGGCAGGAGACCTCGACGACCTCGGCGCCCAGCTCGCGCAGCAGCTCCACCGACTCGTTGAAGCGCTGCATCACGCCGGCCTGGTAGCCCTCGCCGGCGAACTCCTTGACGACGCCGATCCGCATGCCGCGGATGTCGCGCATCCGCGCGGCCTCGACCACGGCCGGCACCGGCGCGTCGATCGAGGTGGAGTCCAGCGGGTCGTGCCCGGCGATGGCCTCGTGCAGCAGGGCCGCGTCCAGCACGGTGCGGGCGCACGGGCCGCCCTGGTCCAGGCTGCTGGAGAACGCGACCAGGCCGTAGCGGGACACCGAGCCGTAGGTCGGCTTGACGCCGACGGTGCCGGTGACGGCGCCGGGCTGGCGGATCGAGCCGCCGGTGTCGGTGCCGATCGCCAGCGGGGCCTCGAAGGCGGCCAGCGCGGCGGCCGAACCGCCGCCGGAGCCGCCGGGGATGCGGGAGAGGTCCCACGGGTTGCCGGTCACGCCGTACGCGGAGTTCTCGGTGGAGGAGCCCATCGCGAACTCGTCCATGTTGGTCTTGCCGAGGATGACCACGCCGGCGTCCTTGAGACGGCTGGTCAGCGTGGCGTCGTACGGCGGGATCCAGCCCTCGAGCATCTTCGAGCCACAGGTGGTCGGGATGCCCTTGGTGGTGAAGACGTCCTTGAGCGCGAGCGGGACGCCGGCCAGCGGGCCCAGCTCCTCGCCCTTGGCGCGCTTCTCGTCGACGGCCCTGGCCGCGGCCAGCGCGCCCTCGGTGTCGACGTGCAGGAAGGCGTTGACCTTCTTGTCGACGGCGTCGATGCGGTCAAGGTGGGCCTGCGCGACCTCGACGGCGGACACCTCGCCCTTGGCGATGGCGCCCGCGGTCTCGGCAGCGGTGAAGCGAATCAGCTCGGTCATCTCGGTCAGTCCTCCCCGAGGATCTGCGGCACACGGAAACGCTGCTCCTCGGCGGCGGGGGCGCCGGACAGCGCCTGCTCCGGGGTGAGCGACGGCCGGACCTCGTCCGCACGCATGACGTTGGTCAGCGGCAGCGGGTGGGAGGTCGGCGGGACGTCCTGTCCGGCGACCTCGGAAACGCGGGCGACCGCGCCGATGATCACGTCGAGCTGCTCGGCGAAGTGGTCCAGCTCTTCGGGCTTCAGCTCAAGACGCGACAGCCGGGCGAGGTGGGCGACCTCCTCGCGCGTGATGCCAGGCATGCAGCGATCCTCAGGGTGAGTTCTGGTGAGACCCGGCTGTGCCTTGCGGGCGGTGCCGGGCCCGGGCAGGAGCAGCCGGTTCCGGCGCTCCGTCCTCGTGGTCTTTGGACCCCATCCTATGGGGCCCGTCCCCCGCCCCGGCCAACGAGTGAGCCGCGGCGCCCGTCACCGGCCCTCCCCGGGGCCGGACCGCGACCTCCGGCGGGCTACTGCGGCCGGGTGCGGGCCCAGCCCTGCGGTTTGATCTCCCGGTGCGCGGCCTGCACCACCTGGGCCACCGGCGGCAGCGTGGGCGGGATGACCGGCGGCCGGACCGGCGGGAGTGTCGGCGGCAGCACCGGGGGCCTGGCCGGCGGGGCGATCGGCTTGGCGTTCGGGACCGACGGGAAGCCCGCGGGCAGCTGGGGCGGCAGGCCGAGCCGCTCCACCGGCGGGGCGCCGGTGCGGTGCACCCGCAGCCAGGCGGTGGCCTGCTCGGCCGGCAGCGCGGCCGACACCAGCCAGCCCTGGACGGCGTCCACGCCCATGCAGTGCAGCCGCTCCCAGGTCTCGTCGTCCTCGACGCCCTCGGCGACCACGGTCAGGCCCAGCGAGTGGGCGAGCTCCACCGAGCAGCGGACCACCGCCGCGTCGTGGTCGTCGGCGACCATCCGGGAGACGAAGGAGCGGTCGATCTTGAGCTCGCCGACCGGCAGGCTGCGCAGCCGCACCAGCGAGGAGTGCCCGGTGCCGAAGTCGTCCAGGGACATCCCGACGCCGTAGCCGCGCAGCTCGGCCAGGGTGTCGGCGGCCCGCCGGGAGTCGTCCAGCAGCAGCCGCTCGGTGATCTCCAGCTGGAGCGCGTGGGCCGGCACCTGGTGGCGCACGAGGTGGCCGGCGACCCGCTGGGCGAAGCCGGGGTTGAGCACGTCGCGCGGCGAGACGTTGACCGCGACCTGCACCTGGAGGCCCTGGTCGCGCCAGTACGCGAGCTGGCCGACGGCCGCCTCCAGCACGTAGTCGGTGAGCCGGGGCATCAGGCCGCTGGACTCGGCGAGCCCGACGAACTCGTCCGGCGGGACCTTCCCCTGGCCGGGGCGCTCCCAGCGCAGCAGGGCCTCCAGGCCGACCACCCGGCCGTCGAAGGCCACCTTCGGCTGGTAGTGCAGCTGCACCTCGCCGGTCTCCAGCGCCCGGCGCAGGTCCCCCAACAGCCCGATCCGGTACGGCGTGTCGGCGTCCTGGGTCTCGTCGTACTGGGCGACGCCGCAGTGTCCGCGCTGGGCGTGGCCCATCGCGACGTCGGCCCGGCGCAGCAGGGCCTCGGCGTCCTGGGCGTGCTGCGGGTAGACGCAGACGCCGCCGCTGGCCTCCAGGACGAGCAGCAGCCCGTCCAGCCGGATCGGGGCGGCCAGTTCGGCGATCAGCGCCTTGGCGACCCGCTCCAGGCTGTCCGGGCAGTTGATGCCGGGCAGCAGGACGGCGAACTCGTCGCCGCCCATCCGGGCCACCATCGGGCGGCCTCGGCGGTAGTGCCGGGGCAGGCCGGCGAAGACGTCGTCGATGGACTCCCGGGTGGCGCTGCCGGCCGGTCCGCCGGAGCGCAGGGCCCGGTGCAGCCGGCGGGCGATGTGAACCAGCAGCCGGTCACCGGCCGTATGACCCAGTGTGTCGTTGAGTGATCGGAAGCGATCGAGATCGAGCAGGATGAGACCGACGCTGTAGCCCTGACCACACTCCGCGATCGCCTCCTGGGCGGCCAACAGCAGGGCCTGACGGTTGGGCAGATCCGTCAGCGGGTCGGTCAGTTGGTCGCGGGCGCGGTCCCGGGCGATCCGCCAGGCCGCCACCAGCACCGCCAGGGGCACGGCGAACAGCGGCAGCAACTCGGGTTCGTACCGGTAGACCAGGACGGCCAGCGGGATGAGCGGCGCGGCTCCGGCCAGCAGCACGCCGAGCAGCAGGACCGCACCCGCCACCCCCTGCGGCGGGCGTGTGGGCGCACCGCCGGTCGTACGATCCATAAGCCCTGTCCTCCGTCGGGCCCGCCCCGTCGGGCCGCCTTACGGTGAGGCACCGTGCCGGTACCGACAGCTGCCGGGCATGGAGCGACCCCGCGGAACACCGGCCCAGCCGGTGCCCCCACCCCTGCTGACACTCTGTTGCGCTCCAGGGTATGCCGGGGTCCACCCGGTGGGCAGACTTTCGGACAACCGGAAACGCGCCACCGCTCTCGGGTGCCGCACAGTGACACAATGCCCGCTTTCACTGTGCGGCACCCGGTGACGTTGCATCAGGACGATAACAACACCGATCCGGTCACCGACCGCTCGGGTCCGCTCCGGGTCAGTCCCCGACGGGCTCCTTCTCCGCCTCCCCGGCCTCCTCCGGCTCCGGAAGCCCCAGGTGGGCACGGGCGGCGGACGGCCCGTCGGCGAGCAGGACGGCGAACCCGGCGTCGTCCAGGACCGGCAGGCCGAGCTGAACAGCCTTGTCGTACTTGGACCCAGGGTTGTCACCAGCGACCACAAAATCGGTCTTTTTCGAAACCGAACCGGTCACTTTCGCTCCGCGCGAGGTCAGCGCCTCCTTGGCGCCGTCCCGGGTGTGGCCGGCCAGGGTGCCGGTCACCACCACGGTCAGGCCCTCCAGCGGGCGCTCCGCCTCCTCCTCGTCCGCGAACTCCTCGGTGAAGCTGACGCCGTCCGCCTCCCAGTTCCGGAGGATCTCCCGGTGCCACTCCTCCGCGTACCACTCCCGGATCGAGCGGGCGATGGTCGGGCCGACCCCCTCGACGGCCGCCAGCTGCTCCTCGCTCGCCTCGAAGATCTTCGTCAGATCGCGGAACTCCCGGGCCAGCGCCTGCGCGGCGACCGGACCGACGTGCCGGATCGACAGCCCGTTGACGAACCGCCACAGCGGCCGCCCCTTCGCCGCGTCCAGGTTGTCGATCAGGGCCTGGAGCGACTTCTTCGGCTCGCCCTTGGTGGTGGCGAAGAAGAAGACCTCCTTCTCCTTGCCCGTCCTGTCGTCCAGCTTCGGCATGCCGGTCTTCGGGTCCCGGACCAGCACCTTGATCGGCAGCAGCTTCTCCCGCGTCAGCCGGAAGATGTCGGCCTCGTTCCGCACCGGCGCCTCGGCCGGCTCCAGCGGCTGGGTCAGCGCGGTGGCCGCGACATAGCCCAGCCCCTCCACGTCCAGGCACTGCCGCCCGCCGAGGAAGGCGATCCGCTCCCGGATCTGGGCCGGGCAGCGCTCCGCGTTCGGGCAGCGCAGGTCGATGTCGCCCTCGGCCATCGGCCGCAGCTCGCTGTCGCACTCCGGACAGTGCGAGGGCATCACGAAGGCCTGCTCGGTGCCGTCCCGCAGGTCGTAGACCGGGCCGAGGATCTCCGGGATGACGTCGCCGGCCTTGCGCAGCACGATCGTGTCGCCGAGCAGCACGTCCTTGGCCTTGACGACCTCCTGGTTGTGCAGCGTCGCGTACTGCACCATCGAGCCGGCCACCTTCACCGGCTCGGCCAGCACCGCGTACGGGGTGGCCCGGCCGGTGCGGCCGATGCCGACCTTGATCTCGGCCAGCTTCCCGGTGACCTCCTCCGGCGGGTACTTCCAGGCGATCGCCCAGCGCGGGGACTTGGAGGTGGCGCCGAGCCGGCCCTGCAGGGCGATCTCGTCCACCTTCACCACGACGCCGTCGATCTCGTGCTCGACCGAGTGCCGCTGCTCGCCGAAGTGCTCGATGAAGGCCCGCACCTCGGCGAGCGTCTTCACCACCTGGTTGTGGCGGGCGGTGGGCAGGCCCCAGTCGTGCAGCAGCCGGTAGGCGTGCGACTGGTTGTCGATGTCGAAGCCCACCCGGGCGCCGATGCCGTGCACCACCATGTGCAGCGGGCGGGAGGCGGTGACGTGCGGGTCCTTCTGGCGCAGCGAACCGGCGGCGGCGTTGCGGGGGTTCATGAACAGCCGGATCAGTGCCCGGGGCCGCTTGCCCTCCTTGGCGCGCTCCTCGTTCTCCTGCCGGCGGCGCTCGTTCTCCTCCGCGAAGGAGGCGTTGAGCGCGTCGAACTCCTCGGTCGGGAAGTAGACCTCGCCGCGGATCTCCACCAGCTCCGGGATGTTCTCGCCCTTGAGCCGGTGCGGGATCTCCTTGATGGTGCGGACGTTGGGGGTGATGTCCTCGCCGACCCGGCCGTCGCCGCGCGTCGCCGCCTGCACCAACTGGCCGTTCTCGTAGGTGAGGTTGACGGCCAGGCCGTCCACCTTGAGCTCGCACAGGTAGTGGTAGTCGATGCCCTGCAGCTCGGTGGCGACCCGCTCGGCCCAGGCGGACAGCTCCTCGTCGTCCATCGCGTTGTCCAGGCTGAGCAGCCGCTCGCGGTGCTCGACCTCGGCGAACAGCCCGGTGGCCGCGCCGCCGACCTTCTGGCTCGGCGAGTCCGGGGTGACCAGGGCCGGGTGCTCGGCCTCGATCCCCTCCAGCTCCCGCATCAGCGCGTCGAACTCGGCGTCGCTGACGACGGGCGCGTCCTGCTCGTAGTACCGGGCCCGGTGGTCGGTGATCTCCTGCGCCAGCTCGGCGTGCCGCCCGCGCACCTCCGCCGGGACGTCCTCCCAGCCCTCGACAGCCGTCACCGCAAGCCCTCCTGCACTCTCATTCCGGGTTGTCCACCAGGCTCTGTGCCGCCCGCACCGCGGACGACAGCGCCCTGCGCGCGTACGCCGGGGAGGCCCCGGCCAGCCCGCAGGTCGGTGTCACCAGCACGCGGCGGCCCAGCAGCTCCGGGGCGAACCCGAGCCTGCGCCACAAGGTCCTGACACCCTGGACACTACCGGCAGGGTCGGACACCGCCTGGTCAGTGGCGGGAACGACACCGGCGAGGATCGTCGTGCCGCCCTCCACGGCCTCGCCGAGGTCGTCGTCCTGGCGCTCGGTGAGGAGCGAGAAGTCGAGGGAGATCCCGGCCACCCCGGCGCGGCGCAGCAGCGGGACCGGGACGTCCGGCGCGCAGCTGTGCACCACCACGGGTGCGTCGAGGTTCCGGATCACCTCGCGCAGCACCTCCTCGGCGACCTGCCGGTCGACGGCGCGCAGCCGCTGGAAGCCGCTGGCGGTCTTCACCGACCCGGCCAGGACGGCGGGCAGCGAGGGCTCGTCCAGCTGCAGCACGACCTCGGCGCCGGGCACCCGCCTGCGGACGTCCGCGAGGTGGCGGCGCAGGCCCTCGGTGAGCGAGCCGGCGATGTCGCGGCACGCGCCGGGGTCGGCGAGCGCCTTCTCGCCGTGCTTGAGCTCGATGTTCGCCGCCAGCGTCCAGGGGCCGACGGCCTGGACCTTGAGCGCGCCCTGGTGGCCCTGGGTGAACTCCTCCAGCGCGTCCAGGTCCTCGCCGAGCCAGGAGTGGGCGCGCCGGGTGTCCCGGCCCGGACGGTCGGTGAACCGCCAGCCGCTCGGCTCGGTCTGCGCGAACAGTTCGACCAGCAGGCCGGCGCCGCGCCCGATCATGTCGGCGCCCGGCCCGCGGGCGGGCAGCTCGGGCAGGAACGGCAGGTGCTCCAGTGCCCCGGTGGAGGTCTTGGCGGCCTCCCGGGCGTCGGTGCCGGGCAGCGAGCCGACGCCGGTGGCGGCGCCGCGCAGGTCGGGGAAGGTGTGTGGGGTGCTCACCCGCCCGAGCCTACTCAGCCGGACGGCCCCGGTGCCGGGCGCGGGGCTCGGTAGCGGGGCCGTCGGGCACGCGGAGGCCGGGCCGACATCCGGTGCGCGCACGGAAAGTCGGACCGGCCGACCTCCCGTGCGGCGCGCTACCGCCCGGGGCGGACGGTGATGTCGGTGATCTCCGCGTCCCGGGAGGCGTCGAGGGCGGCGAGGATCGCCCTGGCGACGGACGCGGGCTCGATCCAGCGGCCGGCGTCGTACTCCTTGCCCTCCTGCTGGTGCACCTTCACCTGCATCGCGGTGGCGGTGCGGCCCGGGTAGACGGAGGTGACCCGGACACCGTTGGCGTGCTCCTCCTGGCGCAGCGCGTCGGCGAGCGCCTTGAGGCCGTGCTTGCTGGCCGCGTACGCCGACCACTCGGCGTGGGCGTTGAGGCCCGCGCCGGAGTTCACGAAGAGCACATGGCCCTTGACCAGCCGGATCGACGGCAGCAGCAGGCGGGTCAGCTCGGCGGGGGCGACGAGATTGACGTTCAGCGTCTCCTGCCAGGCCTTGGGGGTCAGGTCGCCGACCGGGCCGAGCTCGACCGTGCCCGCGACGTGCAGGAGGGAGTCCAGCTCGACCGGCAGCTGCTGGTGGCCGAAGGCCCAGGACAGCTTGGCCGGATCGCCGAGGTCCCCGACGAGGGTGCGGGCCCCGGGGAAGCGCTCGCGCAGTTGGGCGGCCCGACGGGCGTCGCGGGCCAGCAGCCAGAGCTCGTCCCCGCGCTCGGCGAGTCGCTCGGCGAGTACGGCGCCGATGCCGGAGCCGGCGCCAGTGATCAGATGTGCAGCCATGGTCGTGATCCAATCAGGCCTTGAGCTGGGCGAAAACCTCGGCGGGCGTGTCCGCGAAGGTGATCAGCTCGGCGAGCGGGCGCGGCAGGAAGCCCTCGGCGTCCATCCGCTCCATCTGGGTGCGCAGGCCCGCGTAGAAGCCCTCGGTGTCCAGGACCACCACCGGCTTGTCGAACATCCCGTGCTTCTTGAGCTCCAGCACCTCGGTGACCTCGTCCAGGGTGCCCAGCCCGCCCACCAGCACGACGATCGCGTCCGCCCGCGAGGCCAGCTCGGCCTTGCGCTCCGGCAGGTCGGCCGTCCACACCAGCTCGTCGGCGCCGACGTACGCCTTGTGCCGCAGCATCTCGACCATCACGCCGACGAGCCTGCCGCCCGCCGCCTTCACCTCGTCGGCGAGCAGCCCCATCAGCCCGGCGTTCGAGCCGCCCCACACCAGCGTGTGCCCGCCCTCCCCCAGGAGCCGGGCGAACTCCGCGGCGGGGGCGGAGTAGCGGTCGTCGAGCGAGTACGCGGAGCAGAAGACAGAGATATTCATAGTGTCGTCCGGTCTATCACGCCCCGCGGCAGGACTTCACCGGGGATTCCTCGCCGGGGATTCCTCGCCGGGGATTCCTCGCCGGGGATTCCTCGCCGGGCGCGGGGCGGGCTCAGGCGGTGACGGCCGGGCGCTCGGTGGTGGCGATGGTGGCGGAGCCGACGACACGGGTGCCGTCGTAGACGACCACGGCCTGGCCGGGGGCGATGCCCCGCACCGGGGTGTCCAGTTCCACCCGCAGCTCGCCGTCGACGACCGAGGCGCTCACCGGCACCTCCTCGCCGTGGGCGCGCAGCTGGGCGGTGTAGCGGCCGTCCGCCAGGGGCTCGGTGCCGCACCAGCGGGGGCGGATGGCGGTCAGCCCGGTGACGTCGAGGCCCTCGACCGGGCCGACCGTGACGGTGTTGTTCACCGGGGAGATGTCCAGCACGTAGCGCGGCTTGCCGTCGGCCGCCGGGCGGCCGATCCGCAGGCCCTTGCGCTGGCCGATGGTGAAGCCGTACGCGCCGTCGTGCTCGCCGAGCTTGGTGCCGTCGACGTCGAGGATGTCGCCGGTGGCGGTGCCGAGGTGCTGGGCCAGGAAGCCCTGGGTGTCGCCGTCGGCGATGAAGCAGATGTCGTGGCTGTCGGGCTTCTTGGCGACGGCCAGGCCGCGGCGCTCGGCCTCGGCCCGGATCTCCTCCTTGGTGGTGTCACCGAGCGGGAAGAGCGAGTGGGCGAGCTGGCCGGCGTCGAGCACGCCGAGGACGTAGGACTGGTCCTTGGCGCCGTCCACGGCCCGGTGCAGCTCGCGCGAGCCGTCCGGCAGGTCGACGATCCGGGCGTAGTGGCCGGTGCAGACGGCGTCGAAGCCGAGCGCGATCGCCTTGTCCAGCAGCGCCGCGAACTTGATCTTCTCGTTGCAGCGCAGGCACGGGTTGGGCGTGCGCCCGGCCGCGTACTCGGCGACGAAGTCGTCGATGACGTCCTCGCGGAAGCGCTCGGCGAGGTCCCAGACGTAGAAGGGGATGCCGATCACGTCGGCCGCCCGCCAGGCGTCCCGGGAGTCCTCGATGGTGCAGCAGCCGCGCGCGCCGGTCCGGAAGGACTGCGGGTTGGCGGAGAGCGCCAGGTGGACGCCGGTCACCTCGTGCCCCGCTTCGACGGCGCGGGCGGCGGCGACGGCGGAGTCGACTCCGCCGGACATCGCCGCGAGCACGCGCAGACGGCCGGTGGACGGAGTGGTCGGGGCACCCGGGAAGTCAGTCATGATGGCAACAAGGGTACGGGGTGGCCCGCCTGTTCCCGGAGCCGAGATCAGCGCCGCACCGACGCCAGCCCCGCGTTGCGCGCCCGCTCGACGACCGGCCCGATGGCCTTCCCCAGCGCCGTGACGTCCTCCGGCACCGAGGTGTGCCCGAGCGAGAACCGCAGTGAGGCGCGCGCCAGCAGCGGGTCGACGCCCATCGCGAGCAGCACGTGGCTGGGCTGCGGCACCCCGGCCGAGCAGGCGGAGCCCGTCGAGCACTCGATGCCCTGGGCGTCCAGCAGCATCAGCAGCGCGTCGCCCTCGCAGCCGGGGAAGGAGAAGTGCGCGTTGGCGGGCAGCCGGCCCTCGGGCGACGGGTCGCCGTTGAGGATCGCGTCCGGTACGGCGGCCAGCACCGACGCCACCAGCTCGTCCCGCAGCGCGCCGAGCGTGACCGCGTGCTCGGCCCGCCGCTCGACGGCGAGCGCCGCGGCGGCCGCGAAGCCGGCCGAACCGGGGGCGTCGAGGGTGCCGGAGCGCACGTCGCGTTCCTGCCCGCCGCCGTGCAGCAGCGGTACGGGCGCAGCGCCCCGGGAGAGCAGCAGGGCGCCGATGCCGAACGGGCCGCCGATCTTGTGCCCGGTGACGGTGAGCGCGGTGAGGCCGGACTCGGCGAAGGAGACCGGGACCTGACCGAGCGCCTGCACGGCGTCGGCGTGCACCGGGATGCCGTACTCGGCCGCCACGGCGGTCAGTTCGCGCACCGGCTGGACGGTGCCGACCTCGTTGTTGGCCCACATCACGGTGACCAGCGCCACCGACGCCGGGTCGCGTTCGATCGCCGACCGCAGCGCCTCGGGGTGCACCCGGCCGTACCCGTCCACCGGCAGGTACTCGACCTCGGCGCCCTCGTGCTCGGAGAGCCAGTGCACCGCGTCCAGCACCGCGTGGTGCTCGACCGGGCTGCACAGCACCCGGGTGCGGGCCGGGTCGGCGTCCCGGCGGGCCCAGTACAGGCCCTTGACCGCCAGGTTGTCGGATTCGGTGCCGCCGCCGGTGAGCACGATCTCGCTGGGGCGGGCGCCCAGCGACTCGGCCAGCGATTCCCGGGACTCCTCGACCACCCGGCGGGCCCGGCGGCCGGCCGCGTGCAGAGCCGAGGCGTTGCCGACCACCCCCAGGTGCGCCGTCATCGCGGCGATCGCCTCGGGCAGCATCGGCGTGGTCGCCGCATGGTCCAGGTATGGCATAACCATCCGATTGTAGAGCGCGGCACCGCAGGGGGTTCCGGGGCGGGGCAGTTCCAGCCACGCACGGCCCGCACCGGCCGGCACCGGCCCGCACCGGTCCGGACGCACCGCGGACGAACCGCGGACGGACCACGGACGCGGCGCACCGCGGACGCACCACTGCCGGACGGCCGCGTCCGGCAGTGGTTTGTACCACTGAGCCACCCAGCGGTTAGCCTGACGCCATCAGTCAGCCGGATCCACAGGAAACGCCATGTCGCAGTCGGTCGACCGCGCGCTGACCCTGCTCGACGCACTCGGCGACGCGCCGCTCTCGCTGGAGCAGGCCGCCAGCAGCCTCGGGGTGCACAAGTCCACCGCCCTGCGGCTGCTGCGCACCCTGGAGGAGCACGGCTTCGCCCGCCGCCAGCCGGACCTGCGCTACCGGCTGGGCGGCCGGGTGCTCTCGCTGGCCCACCGCGCGCTGGAGGACTTCGACGTCCGGCAGGTCGCCGCGCCGTACCTGGCCGCGCTCAACGCCCGCTGCGGCTACACCGTCCGGCTGGCCGTGCTGCACGACGGCGAGGTGCTCTACCTGGACGAGGTGGCCGGGTTGCCGGGCGCCGAGCCGTCCCGGATCGGGCGCCGGGCCCCGGTGGACGGGACGGCGGTCGGCCGGGTGCTGCTCGCCGGGCTGTCGGCGGACGGCGTCCCCGAGGAGCCCGAGTTGGCGGCGGTGCGCCGCCGTGGCTGGGCGGCCGAGTCCTGCGAGCACCGGGAGCCGGTGACCTGCGTGGCCGCGCCGGTCGCGGGCAGCGGCGGACGGACGGTCGCGGCCTGCGCGCTGAGCGCTCCGGCGAGCGAGGTGCCGCCCGGCGAACTGGCCCGGATGGTGCCGGAACTGCTCTGCACGGCCGAGGCGATCTCGCTCGCATACGGCGGCTCGCCTACTCCTCGCTGGTGCGAGAACCGTTGCGGTGCCAAGCCCGCGGGGCACGCCAGCCGTACTTCAGCGCGAGCATCCGCAGCCCGAAGGCGGTGAGCGCGGCCGCGGTTCCGGTGATGCCGGTGAGGCGGTCCGCGCCGATCAGCAGCGCGACCAGGGTGGCGCCGACCAGGGCGGGGACGGCGTAGATCTCCCGGTCCCAGCGCAGCAGCGAGGGGATCTCCCCGGCCAGCACGTCGCGGATCACGCCGCCGCCGGCCGCGGTCACCATGCCGAGCGCGATCGCCGCGACCGCGCCGAGCCCGAAGTCGTGGGCCTTGGCGGTGCCGGTCACGCAGAACAGCCCGAGCCCGAGCGCGTCCAGGGTCTGCACGGCCCGGTTGATCCGCTCGACCTCCGGGTGCAGGAAGAACACCACCAGCGCGGCGGCCAGCGGGGTCACGAAGTAGCCGAGGTTGGTGAACGCGGCGACCGGGGTGGCGCCGATCACCAGGTCGCGCATCACGCCACCGCCGAGGGCGGTGACCTCGGCCAGCACACAGATCCCGAAGATGTCCATGTTCTTGCGGACGGCGAGCAGGCCCCCGGAGAGGGCGAAGACGAAGATGCCGACGAGGTCCAGCGACTGCTGCACGTCGGTCGGGAAGAGCTGGGATGTCACCGTCCATGTGTACCCGATTCGCGCGGGTGTTCCGGCGAACGTCCGTGCTCCGGATACGAACGCACCGCCGGAGCGGCGGCGAACCCCTTGTGCGCCGTGGGGCCGAACCGGTTCGGCTAGCCTCCGCCTGTGAAGCTCGCGAAGCCCGGGTCAGCCCCGAAGTCGCCGCCGGAGCCGCCGGAGCCGTCGAAGCCGCCCGGGTCGCCGGGCTCCCCCGCCTCCGCCCGGCTCGGCTGGCTCGACGCGCTGCGCGGCATCGCCGCCCTCGCCGTCGCCATGCACCACTTCGGGCTGCTCGGCAAGATCCCGCACGCGGGCGGGGTGCCGCGCCACTTGGACCTCGGCTTCTTCGGCGTGATGCTGTTCTTCCTGGTCAGCGGGTACATCATCCCGGCCTCGCTGGAACGCCGGGGCGACGTCCGGGCGTTCTGGACGGGACGGCTCTTCCGCATCTACCCCGCGGTGGTCGTCACGGTGGTGGCGAGTCTGCTGGTGCTGCCCCGCAGCGGCCAGATCGTCCAGAGCTTCCCCTTCGACCACCCGGTGCTGTCGCTCGCCGCCAACGGCCTGCTGCTCCAGGACCTGCTGGGGGTGCCCAGCACCATCGGGGTGATGTGGTCGCTCACCTACGAGATGGTCTTCTACTACTTCGTGTGCGCGCTGTTCGTGCGGGGGTGGCACCGGCACAGCGCGCCGATCGCGGTCGGCTTCGCGTCCGTCGCCCTGGTCCTCAGCACCTGGCTGCCGATCGGCGGGATCTCGGTGGACCTGGCGGCCACCGGGCACCTGGTGGCGGCGGCCGGGATCGTGGTGCTGATGGCGGCGGCCTGCATCGCCACCGCCCGCCCGGACCTGACCCGTTGGGGCGCGCTGCTGCTCGGCGGCCTGGGCCTGGTCCTGATCACGGTGAACAACCGGACCACCGGCTTCGAGACCATGCTGATCTTCGCGACCATGTTCGCCGGCACCGTGCTGTACCGGCTGGAGCACGGCCTGCTCGACCGGCTTCCGGCCCTGCTCTGCTGCGGCTTCGTGATCGTCACCGGCGTCACGGTCGGCTACCTGTACAACCGCGGCACGGCGCTCTGGCACACCTGGACGCCCTCGTGGGAGTCCTTCTCGTCCGCCTACCTGGCCGCCTGGGCCCTGTTCGCGGCCGCCATGCTGCTGCGCCGCCGCCGCTTCCCGCGCTGGCTCAGCGGGCTCGGCACGATCAGCTTCTCGGTCTACCTGCTGCACGGCCCGCTGATGTACTTCCTCGGCTGGAAGCTGCGGGACTACCCGCCGATCGTCGGGCCGAAGGGGCAGGCCACGCTCACCCTCGGCTACCTGGGGGCGGTCGTGGTGCTCGCCTGGCTGTCGTACCGGCTGGTCGAGATCCCGTTCCAGAATCTGGGCCGCAGGGCGGTCCGGGCGCTGGACCGCCGCTTCCCGGCGCCCGACCCGAGGCCGCTCGCCGCGGCCGCCCCGGGCCCGCGCGTGCCGGAGCCGGCCGCCGGCGTCTGAGGCACGGACCGCCAGGAGGCCGCCCGTCCCCGGAAGTCCGGAAACGGGCGGCCTCCTGCGTACGTGCGTGGGCCTCAGGCCGTGGCGCCGGCCGACGCCTTCTCCGGAGCGTTCTCCGGGAAGTGGCAGGCCACCTGGTGCCCGGTCGCCAGCACCGTCAGCGGCGGCTCCTGGCTCGCGCACACGTCCTGCGCCTTCCAGCACCGGGTGCGGAAGCGGCAGCCGCTGGGCGGGTTGATCGGCGAGGGGACGTCGCCCTTGAGCAGGATGCGCTCGCGGCCCGCGCGCTGGCGGCGGCGCGGGTCGGGGACGGGCACGGCGGACATCAGCGCGTTGGTGTACGGGTGCATCGGGCTGCGGTAGAGCGAGTCCCGGTCGGCGATCTCCACGATCTTGCCGAGGTACATCACCGCGACCCGGTCCGAGACGTGCCGGACCACCGAGAGGTCGTGCGCGATGATCAGGTAGGTCAGCCCGAGTTCCTGCTGGAGGTCGTCCAGCAGGTTGACCACCTGCGCCTGGATCGAGACGTCCAGCGCGGAGACCGGCTCGTCCGCGACGATCATCTTCGGCTTCAGCGCGAGCGCCCGGGCGATGCCGATGCGCTGGCGCTGGCCGCCGGAGAACTCGTGCGGGTAGCGGTTGTAGTGCTCCGGGCTGAGCCCGCACAGTTCCAGCAGTTCCTGGACGGCCTTCTTGAGCCCGCCCTCCGGCACCGCGTTCTGGAGCTTGAAGGGCGCGCCGACGATGGTGCCGACGGTGTGCCGGGGGTTCAGCGAGGAGTACGGGTCCTGGAAGATCATCTGGATGTCGCGGCGCAGCGGCCGCATCGCCCCGACGCCCAGGTGGGTGATGTCGGTGCCCTCGAACTCGATGGTCCCGCCGGTCGGTTCGTCGAGCCGGGTGACCAGTCGGCCCATGGTCGACTTGCCGCAGCCGGACTCGCCCACGACGCCCAGGGTCTCGCCGGCGTTGACCGTGAAGTCGATGCCGTCGACGGCCCGCACCGCGCCGGTCTGGCGCCGCAGCAGCCCGCCGCGGATCGGGAAGTGCCGGGTCAGGCCGGCCACCTTCAGCAGCGGCTCGCGGCCGGGGGCGGGTGCCGGCGACGGGATCGTGGCCGCCTGAGTGTCCGTCATCGGTTCTCTCCAGAAAGGTGGTACGAGGCCGGGCTCACAGCCGGGGCGCGATCTCTTCGGCGAAGATGCGGTGCCGCTCGTCGGCCGCCAGGTGGCAGGCCGCGAAGTGCCCGGGCGCGGCCTCCGCCAGCACCGGAAGCTCGCCGGTGGAGCGCCCGCCGGTCAGGTCGGCGTACGGGCAGCGCGGGTGGAAGGCGCAGCCGGACGGCACGTTGATCAGGCTGGGCGGGGTGCCCTTGACCGGCACCAGCCGGTCCTGGAGTTCCCGGTCCAGCCGCGGCATCGACCCCAGCAGGCCCCAGGTGTAGGGGTGTTCGGGCGCGTCGAAGAGGGTCTCGGCCGGGCCGCGCTCGACGCACTTGCCGCCGTACATGACCAGGATGTCGTCGGCCAGCTCGGCGACCACCCCGAGGTCGTGGGTGATGATGATGACGGCGGAGCCGAACTCCTCCTGGAGGTCGCGGATGAGGTCCAGGATCTGCGCCTGGACGGTGACGTCCAGGGCGGTGGTGGGCTCGTCGGCGATCAGCAGCGAGGGGTCGTTGACCAGCGCCATGGCGATCATGGCGCGCTGGCGCATGCCGCCGGAGAACTGGTGCGGGTAGTCGTCCACCCGGCGGTCGGGCTGCGGGATGCCGACCCGGTCGAGCATCTCGATCGCCCGGGCCCTGGCCTGCTTCTTGGAGGCCTGGGGGTGGTGCACCCGGTACGCCTCGACGATCTGCTGCCCCACCGTGTAGTAGGGGTGCATCGCGGTCAGCGGGTCCTGGAAGATCATCGCCATGTCGCGGCCGCGCAGTTGGCGCACCCGGTCCGGGCCGGCCGCGATCAGGTCCTCGCCGTTCAGCCGGATCTCGCCGCTGATCCGGGCCCGCTTGGAGCGGTGCAGGCCCATGATGCCCAGCGAGGTGACGGACTTGCCGGAGCCGGACTCGCCGACGATGCCGAGGGTGCGCCCCTTGTGGAGGTCGAAGCTGACCCCGTCCACCGAGCGGACCAGGCCGTCGTCGGTGTCGAAGTGGATCCGCAGGTCGCGGACCGAGAGGAAGGGGTCGCCCGACGGGGTCTGCGCGGCGTCCGCCGGGGACTTCTGGAGGTCGGTCACGAGAGCCTCACCCGGGGGTCGACGAGGGCGTACAGGAGGTCGACCACGAGGTTGCAGGCGACGATGAAGAAGGCGGCGAGCAGGGTGACGCCGAGGATCTTGGGCAGGTCGTTGTCGGAGATCGCCTGGACGGCGAACTGGCCGACGCCCTGGAGCGAGAAGACCTGCTCGGTGATCAGCGCGCCGCCGAGCAGCAGCCCGAGGTCCATGCCGAAGATGGTGACGATCGGGGTGAGCGCGGCGCGCAGCCCGTGCCGGGTGACGACCTTGCGCTCGACCAGGCCCTTGGCCCGGGCGGTGCGGATGTAGTCCTCGCTCATGGTCTCCAGCATTCCGGCGCGGGTGAGCCGGGCGTAGAGCGCGGAGTAGAGGAAGGCCAGCGAGATCCAGGGCAGGATCAGGTTGCGGGCCCACATCAGCGGGTTCTCGGTGAGGTTCACGTACTGCAGGTTGTCCAGGATCGGCCACTCGTAGCTGAACAGCGTGAGCAGCAGCGCGCCGGTGAAGAAGACCGGCAGCGAGACGCCGGCGAGCGCGACGCCCATGGAGAGCCGGTCGAAGATCGAGCGCGGCTTGAGCGCGGAGACGACGCCGGTGGCGACGCCGGAGACCAGCCAGAGCACCGCCGCACCGGCGGCGAGCGACATGGTGACCGGGATCCGCTTGGTCAGCTCGGGCCAGACCTCCAGGTGGTTCTTGAAGGAGTAGCCGAAGCAGGGCACGTGACAGGTGGCCGGTTCCGGGCCGAACGTGTACTCGGCACCGCTGACCAGCCCCTTGAGGAAGTGCCAGTACTGGGTGTACAGCGGCTGGTCGAAGCCGAGGTTCTGTTTGACCGCGGCGATCGCCTCGGGCGACGGGTTCTTCCCGATGTACTGGGCGGCCAGTTGGTCGGCCGTCTCTCCGGCGAGTCGCGGGAGCAGGAAGAAGATCGCGAAGGTGACCACGCTGACGACCAGCAGCAAAATCGCCGCCGCGATGATCCTGCGGATGATGTAGGCAAACACAGTTGGGCGGCTCCGGCGGCCCGCCGCCGTCCGGGATCTTCCGGACGGCGGCGGGCGCCGCTGCCTTCACCTGCCTTCAGGGATGCGGAGCCAGGCTCTTACTTGGTGGAGCCGATGTTCAGGTAGTCGTACTCACCCGAGAACGCCGAGGTGGAGACCAGGTTGGTGGCGTTGTCCGGGCGGTACAGGAAGACCTTGAAGTAGGTCAGCGGGACGTAGACCGCCTGCTCCATGACCTTCTTGTCGACGTCGCCGTAGATCTTCTCGCGGGCGCCCTTGTCGGGGTTGATCGCGGCGTCGTCGATCAGCTTGTTGACGGCGGGGTCGTTCAGCTGGGCCAGGTTGTTGTTGCCGGACGGCTTGATGGTGCGGCCGTCGACGATCTGCTGGAGGAAGCCGTAGCCAGTCGGCCAGTCGGCGCCCCACTGCATCATCATCAGGCCGATGTTGTGCTCGGCCGCGAACTGCGGGGACCCGGCGGCGTCCTGCAGGTACTTGCCCTGCGGGTACTGCTGGATCTCGGCGTTGATGCCGACCTTCTTCAGCGCGGCCTGGATCGAGGTGGCCGCGGCGACCTCGGTGGC
Source organism: Kitasatospora sp. NPDC127067 (assembly GCF_042724755.1). Taxonomy (NCBI): domain Bacteria; kingdom Bacillati; phylum Actinomycetota; class Actinomycetes; order Kitasatosporales; family Streptomycetaceae; genus Kitasatospora; species Kitasatospora sp. NPDC127067. The sequence goes on from NZ_JBHXEM010000002.1 coordinate 23,689, forward strand.
GCGCTCGGTGCGGGCCGACAGGACGGTGTTGATGCCGCCCTCCTTGCCGCAGGCCTTGAGGGCTTCCTTGGCCTTGGCCTCGTCGCCCTTGTTGTCCTTGGTCTCGTACAGGTTGAAGTCCTGGTGGCCCGCGATGTCCGGCGGGAGGACCGTGTTGGCGATCTGGCCGCGGATCGGGCCGCCGAGCGCGGTCTGCACCGAGACCTTGTCGATCGCGTACTGGACGGCCTTGCGGCACTCGACGTTGTCGAACGGCGCGAGCTTGGAGTTGATCGCCATGTACACCAGACGGCCGCCGTAGGCGTTGTCGGTGCTGGCCTTCAGCTTCGGGTTCTGCAGGATCTGCGCCTGGGTCTGCGGGTCGACGCCGCCGCCCACCAGGTCGACCTGGGCGTTGCCGGCCAGCAGGTCCTTGTCGATGGTGGCCTGGTCGATGTTGAACTTGAGCACGATCTTGTCCGCGAGCTGCTTGCGGATCGGGTCGGTGCTCTTGTCCCAGTTGGTGTTCGGCACCAGGACGGCCTGCTTGCCGTCCTCGTAGGACTCGAACTTGTAGGAGCCCGAGGACGCGATCTTCTTCACGTACTCCGCACCGGTGTCCTTGGCCTGCGGGACGGGCACGGTCTCCGGGGCGCTGACCAGGTAGTCGAAGTCGGCGAAGGGGTGCTGCAGGTGGAAGACGATCGTGGTGTCGTCGGGCGTCTCGATCGAGTTGAGGCCGCCCTCCTTGTCCTTGTACGGACCCGCGTACGGCGTGGCGTTGTCGACCAGCAGGTCGTGGAAGTACACCGGGCCGTTGGAGTTCACGTCCAGCGCGTAGTTCGAGCGCTCGATGGCGTACTTGACGTCCTTCGAGGAGATCGGGGTGCCGTCGTCGTACTTCAGGCCCTTGCGGAGCTTGTACGTCCAGGTCAGGCCGTCCGCGCTCTGCTGGCCCATCGACTCGGCGAGGTCCGGGACGAGCTTGTTGCCCTCCTCGCCCGGCGCCGGGTTGAAGGTGGTCAGCGGCCGGCCGTACAGACGCGAGAAGTTGTAGATGTACGCGTAGTACGTGTTGCCCGGGTCGAGCGAGTCGGGGGTGCCCTTCATCTCGTAGGTCACCGTCCCGCCCTTCTTGTCCGAGGCGTTGACGATGCCCTTGGTGGCCGCGTTGGCACCGGAGCCGCCCTCGGCGGAGCCGGAGGCCGTGGAGGACCCTCCGCTCTTCGACGAACTGGTGCAACCGGTCACGACCAGGACCGCGGCGGCAGCCGCCGCGGTCAGGGCGACGGTACGGGACCTACGCATGGGTGAGATCAACCCCTTGAGGATGTGGAGGAGGGATTCTGACGCACCGTCGAGTGACGGGTAGTCCGAGTGACGCAGGGTCAGTTGTTCTTGGGGTCGAGGGCGTCGCGCAGCCCGTCGCCGAGCAGGTTGAAGGCGAGCACGGTGACGAAGATCGCCAGACCGGGGACCACCATGTACTGGGGGTCCACCTGGTAGTACCGGATCGCGTCCTGGAGCATCCCGCCCCAGGAGGCCTGCGGGGGCTGGATGCCGACGCCGAGGAAGCTCAGCCCGGCCTCGAAGAGGATGTTGGTCGGGATCAGCAGGGTCGAGTAGACCAGGATCGGACCGACCAGGTTGGGCAGCAGTTCCTTGAACAGGATGAACGGTCCGCGCGCGCCGAGGCTGCGGGCCGCGTGGACGAACTCCCGCTCGCGCAGCGACAGCGTCTGGCCGCGCACGATCCGGCCCATGTAGGGCCAGTTGAAGAAGCCGATCACGAAGATCAGCACCAGCATGTGCAGCGGCAGGCCGTGCAGGCCGAACGCGCCGCCCTGGAGCGAGGTCGAGATCGCGATGGCGAAGAGCAGCAGCGGGAACGCCAGGAAGACGTCCATCACCCGGCTGATCAGGGTGTCCACCCAGCCGCCGTAGTAGCCGGCCATGATGCCGAGCACGGTGCCGATGGTGTTGGACAGCAGGGTCGCGCCGAAGGCGACCAGCAGGGAGACCCAGGAGCCCTCGATGACGCGGGTGAGCAGGTCACGGCCCTGGAGGGGGTCGACGCCGAGCGGGTGGTCCCAGCTCATGCCGCCCCAGTCGCCGAACGGCAGACCGCCGAGGTCGGCGTCCAGCAGGTCCTGGTGGAGGGCGTCCGGGTCGAGCCCGAACATCGACTCGATCGGCTTGGCGAGCACGGCGAGCAGGATCAGCAGGATCACCACGACGCCGCCGGCGACGGCGGCCTTGTCCCGCTTGAAGCGGGTCCAGGCGATCTGGCCGAGGGAGCGGCCCTCGATCTTCTTGGCCGGGCTTGCGGTGGCGGGTGCCTCCGGATCGTTCCCGGCGGTGGTCACGGTTGCGGTCATGGTCAGTTGGTCCCCTCGCCGACGGTGGCCGGCCCACGGGTGCCGGTCGCCGGCTTCGGCGGTGCGGCTGCGGACGTGCGGAGGTGCTTAGGAGGAGCGGGTGTTGACGGCAGTGCGTCGTGCACAGGCACTGCCACCACGCGGGATGGGCGTCGCGTGGGCGGACTGTCGGCGTGCGCGCTCGCCCTTGTGGGGTTCAAGCACGCGCGGTGCGTTGCGCAGAACTCTCTGCCATCCGAACTGGCTTGCGCCAGCCCTGCCAACCGACAGATGCCCAACTGTGATCTGCGTGCATGCACCTCCCCGGTCTTCGGCATATACCTCTTCACATGGCTGTAACTGCCATGTCAAGATGACCGGAGCACACATCCGGAAATTCGTCCGGAAAGCATCGAAGCCGACTTGATGGACAATCAAGTCGGCTTCGGGGAATGAGTTTTGGGAATCAGCGCCCGGGGTAGCCGGGCCACGGCCGCTGCGGCGGCTGCTGCTGCCAGCCCTGCGCCGGCGGCTGCGTGCCGTACCCGTAACCCGGCATCGACTGCCCCGGGTACGGCGGCGGGGGCACCGGCGGGTACGGACCGGTCGGCGGGCGGCCCGCCTCCCGGTCGAAGAACGGCCGCGCGTTGGCGCGCATCCACAGCGCCACCGGGTCGTACTCGTCCGACATCGCCACCGTGGACACCGCGAGCCCCTCCGGGGCCACCGCGATCGCACGCTGCATCAGCGCCCGCACCGCCTCCACCGCCGGCGGCGAACTCTCGTACAGGTCGAGGCCGATGGCCAGGTACGGCTCCCCCACCGCGGGCTGCACCCAGGCCCGGCGCAGGGCCCGCACCGCGCGCACCTCGGCGGCCTGCCGCTCCAGCAGCGCGAAGAACGACTGGGCGTTCAGCTGCGGCTCGCTCAGCTTCAACGGCCCGGCCGGCAGCCGGTCCAGGCCCGCGGCGACCCGCCGCAGGTCCGCCCAGGGCACGCCGACACCGCCGCCGGGCGCGTGCGGGTTGAGCCACAGGCCCCAGCGGGTGCGGTAGAGCGAGGCCGCGATCTCCCGGCCGGAGATGACCTCGTGGGCCCGCGCCCAGCCGGAGGCGGTCAGCTGCTCGGACGAGGTGACGGCCGGCGCGTAGCCGTGGCCGCTGATCTCCATGTTCCCGTACTGGGCGTCCGGGCTGCCCGGCGTGCCGTGCCACAGCAGCATCCAGACCTGGCCGTCCGCCAGCGCGTGCAGCAGCCGCTCGTACGCGTCGTAGCGCTCCGGCGCGACGTCGCGCAGGGCGCGCTCCAACGCGCCGGGATCAGCTCCCGGGCGCCCGGCCGGTGCCTGGCCCCAGGGCCCCGGCACACCGCCCGCTCCCGTTCCCGCACTCATGCGCCCACCTCGCCGCGCCTCTTTCCCTCAACCCGCCGGCCCGTCGGCCGTCTGCACGCACCCTATGGCGCTGCACCGGCCACCGCCACGGCGACGTGCCTTTGATACGAACCCCGCTCAGCCCCGCGAATAGAACGGCAGTACCCGGGTGAGCAGCCACTCGACCACCGGGTCGTCGGCGAGGTCGAGCAGTACGAGGTGGACGCCGCCGGGCAGCGGCGCGGTTCCCAGCGCTCGGCCGAGCGCGTCGTTCACCGCGGCGGGATCGGCCGGTGCCGCCGGGTCCAGCTGGACGCCCACGAACATCACGGTCGGCTCGCCCTCGATGCTGGCCAGCGCCCTGCGGGCGGTCAACACTCCAGGCATTGCCGACAGTTCGCCCCGGCAGGCGGCCAGGAAGTGCTCCGGGTCCTCGCCCGGCACCGGCTCGCGCAGCGCCACCCGGCCGCCGGTCGGCGCCGTGGCGTCGTCGGCGGCCTCCCAGCGGTCCCCGCGCGGACCGCGGCGCAGCTCGGCGACCCCCTGCGGCGGCACCGGGATGCCCACGGCCGCGTCCGGGTTCACCGCGATGCCCACGCCCAGCGGCAGCCCGCGGGCGAACTCCCACACCGGCGCCACCGCGAAGGCCATCCCCGGCGCCTGCTGGAGGAACACCTCCTGCGAGGAGAACACCGGCACGTACGGGTCACCGCCCAGCTCGACGGTCGGCAGGTCCAGCGCCTGCCCCTGCGGATCGGCCCCGGCCGGCAGCGGCACCCACACCTGGCTGCGCGCCAGCACCTCGATCACCCTCGGCGTCGCGCCCGGGTCGCCCAGGGCCGCGGTCAGCACCTGCTCCAGCTCGTTGGCCGGCCAGGAACCGCCCGCCGGCGCCTCCTGCGGTCCGCCCCACTCCTGCTGCTGCTCCACCGGGTACCCCATGCGCCGCCGATCCCGCCCTCTGCCGCTCGGCCGCCCTCTGCTGCGCCGACGCGCAGCAGTCTAGGGCCCCCGGGCCCTCCCCTTTAGGGCTCGTGTTCGGGTGCCCCGCGGGCCCCGGTCCCGGGTGCCGTCCCGGGCCCGCGCCCGGGTGCCGCGCGGTGTGACCGGGTCCCCTCTCCCCTCGCCGTCCCGGACGTGCCATGATGTGCCCGTCCGACGGCATGCGCCGCGGGCCCCCACAACTCCATACCGGCCGCTCGAACCCGCGCGGGAGAGCCCGGAGTGCCGTTCAGGCACAGCCGGCGCCGAAGGAGCAAGTCCTCCCCGGAATCTCTCAGGCACCCCTACCGCACGGGTTAGGCACATCTGGAAAGCGGCGCCCGGCCCTGTCGTGCGCCCACCCACGGTGCAAGCCGTCATGCTGTCCCCCAAGCTGGAAACAGCTGCGGGCGGTGGGCGGTGAAGCTCTCAGGTTCGACGACAGATGGGGAGACCCACGCCGCCGCATGCCCGCGCGCAGGGTCGAACCCGAGCGGGTCCGGTCCGGCGCGTGCACCCCTGAGTGCCCCGACCGAGGAGTTCCTGGCCATGTCGTCCCTCCGCCTGACCGCGCTCGACGCGCTGCACCGCGCCCTCGGCGCGACCATGACCGACTTCGCCGGCTGGGACATGCCGCTGCGCTACGGCAGCGAGCGCGAGGAGCACCTCGCGGTCCGCACCCAGGCCGGCCTGTTCGACCTCTCGCACATGGGCGAGATCACCGTCACCGGCCCGCAGGCGGGCGAGATGCTGGACCACGCGCTGGTCGGCTTCGTCTCCGCGCTGGGCGTGCTGCGCGCCCGCTACACCATGATCTGCGCCGAGGACGGCGGCATCCTGGACGACCTGATCGTCTACCGCCTGCGCGAGGACGCCTTCCTGGTCGTCGCCAACGCCTCCAACGCCCAGCTGGTCCTCGACGAGCTGATCGCCCGCGCCAAGGGCTTCGACGCCGTCGTCACCGACGACCGCGACACCTACGCGCTGATCGCCGTCCAGGGCCCGGAGGCCACCGGCATCCTGGCGAAGACCACCGACGCCGACCTGCCCGGCCTGAAGTACTACGCGATCCTCCCGGCCCGGGTGGCCGACCGCGACGTGCTGCTCGCCCGCACCGGCTACACCGGTGAGGACGGCTTCGAGATCTTCTGCCGGCCGGCCGACGCCGAGCCGGTCTGGCAGGCGCTGACCGCCGCGGGCGAGGGCCACGGCCTGATCCCGTGCGGCCTGTCCTGCCGCGACACGCTGCGCCTGGAGGCCGGCATGCCGCTGTACGGGCACGAGCTGTCCACCGACCTCACCCCGTTCGACGCCGGCCTGGGCCGGGTCGTCCGCTTCGACAAGACCACCAACGAGGGCGCCTTCATCGGCCGCAAGGCGCTGGAGCAGGCCGCCGCCGCGGCCGAGACCAACCCGCCGAAGGTGCTGGTCGGCCTGGTCTCCGAGGGCAAGCGGGTGCCGCGCGCCGAGTACGCCGTGGTCTCCACCGAGGGCGAGCCGATCGGCCGGATCACCTCCGGCGCGCCGTCCCCGACCCTGGGCAAGCCGATCGCGATGGCCTACGTCGACGCCGCCCACGCCGCCCCCGGCACCACGGTCGCGGTGGACGTGCGCGGCAAGCACGAGCCCGTCCAGGTCGTGGCGCTGCCGTTCTACAAGCGCGCCCGCTGAGCCTTCGCCGAGGCCCCCGTTTTTCCGTTTGCGCACGTCGCGGCCGTCCGCGCGGCGGCCCGCTTCGTCGTACCCGCTTCCCATCCTGGAGAATGACGCCATGAGCAACCCCCAGCACCTGCAGTACACCAAGGAGCACGAGTGGCTGACCGCGGCCGCGGACGGTGTCTCCACGGTCGGCATCACGGAGCACGCCGCCACCGCCCTCGGTGACATCGTCTACGTGCAGCTGCCCGAGGTCGGCGAGACCGTGACCGCCGGCGAGACCTGTGGCGAGCTGGAGTCCACCAAGTCGGTCAGCGACCTGTACTCCCCGGTGACCGGCGAGGTCACCGAGATCAACCAGGACGTCATCGACGACCCGGCCTCCGTGAACGCGGACCCGTTCGGGAACGCCTGGCTGTTCAAGGTGCGCGTCGAGGCCACCGACGAGCTGCTCAGCGCCGACGAGTACGACGCGCTCATCAACCCCCAGGGCTGAGCCACCCGACGGGACGGGCCGCGTACGGCGGTCCGCCCCGTCCCGGCCCCTTTCCCTCCTCCTCCCGGGAAGACCACACCATGACGGTTCTCAACCAGTCCCTGCACGCCCTCGACCCGGAGATCGCCGCCGCGGTCGACGCCGAGCTGCACCGCCAGCAGACCACCCTGGAGATGATCGCCTCCGAGAACTTCGCCCCGGTGGCGGTCATGGAGGCCCAGGGCTCGGTGCTGACCAACAAGTACGCGGAGGGCTACCCCGGCCGCCGCTACTACGGCGGCTGCGAGCACGTCGACGTGGTCGAGCAGATCGCGATCGACCGCATCAAGGCACTGTTCGGCGCCGAGCACGCCAACGTCCAGCCGCACTCCGGCGCGCAGGCCAACGCCGCCGCGATGTTCGCGCTGATCCAGCCGGGTGACACCATCCTGGGCCTGAGCCTGGCCCACGGCGGTCACCTGACCCACGGCATGAAGATCAACTTCTCCGGCAAGCTCTACAACGTGGCCGCGTACCACGTGGACGAGAAGACCGGCCAGGTCGACATGGCCGAGGTCGAGCGCCTCGCCAAGGAGCACCAGCCGAAGCTGATCATCGCCGGCTGGTCGGCCTACCCGCGCCAGCTCGACTTCGCCGCGTTCCGCCGGATCGCCGACGAGGTCGGCGCGCTGCTCATGGTGGACATGGCGCACTTCGCCGGTCTGGTGGCCGCCGGGCTGCACCCGAACCCGGTGCCGTACGCGGACGTGGTCACCACCACCACCCACAAGACCCTGGGCGGCCCGCGCGGCGGCGTCATCCTGTCCAAGGCCGAGTACGCCAAGAAGATCAACTCCGCGGTCTTCCCCGGCCAGCAGGGCGGCCCGCTGGAGCACGTGATCGCCGGCAAGGCGGTCGCCTTCAAGGTCGCGGCCTCGGAGGAGTTCAAGGAGCGCCAGCAGCGCACCCTGGACGGCGCCCGCATCCTCGCCGAGCGCCTGCTCCAGGCCGACGTGGCCGAGGCCGGCGCCAGCGTGCTCTCCGGCGGCACCGACGTCCACCTGGTCCTGGTCGACCTGCGCAACAGCCAGCTCGACGGCCAGCAGGCCGAGGACCGCCTGCACGAGGTCGGCATCACCGTCAACCGCAACGCGATCCCGAACGACCCGCGCCCGCCGATGGTCACCTCGGGCCTGCGCATCGGCACCCCGGCCCTGGCCACCCGCGGCTTCCAGGCCGAGGACTTCCGCGAGGTCGCCGACATCATCGCCGAAGCACTCAAGCCCGCCTTCGACGAGACCGTCGCCGCCGCGTTGAAGGCCCGGGTCACCGCCCTGGCCGACAAGTACCCGCTGTACCCGAACCTCTGATCACTCCGGTGATCGTTCGGGCGGGGTGACCGGCCTCACCCCTCCGGCGTACCTGGCACTCCGGGGCACCGCGCACACTGGACAGTGCGCGCGGTGCCCCGTCCCGTGTCGGCCCCTCCCTGCCCGCAAGTCCTTCCACGAGACCAGACAAGGACGTCCCCCGTGGCCATCAGCGTCTTCGACCTCTTCTCCATCGGCATCGGCCCGTCGAGCTCCCACACCGTGGGCCCGATGCGCGCCGCCCGGATGTTCGCGCGCCGACTGCGCTCCGAAGGCCTCCTGGACGGGGTGACGGGGGTGCGCGCCGAGCTGTACGGCTCGCTCGGCGCCACCGGCCACGGCCACGGCACCCCGAAGGCCGTCCTGCTGGGCCTGGAGAACGCCTCGCCCCGCACCGTCGACGTCGACCAGGCCGACAAGGACGTCGAGCGGATCATCGCCGAGAAGCGGATCAACCTGGTCGGCGAGCACACCATCGACTTCGACCCGGACACCCAGCTGGTCCTGCACCGCCGCCGCTCGCTGCCGTACCACGCCAACGGCATGACCCTGTGGGCGTACGCGGCGGACGGCTCGACCCTGCTGGAGAAGACCTACTACTCGGTCGGCGGCGGCTTCGTGGTGGACGAGGACGCGATCGGCGCGGACCGGGTCAAGCCCGACGACACCGCGCTGAAGTACCCCTTCCGCACCGGTGACGAGCTGCTGCGGCTCAGCCGGGAGACCGGCCTGTCGATCTCCGGCCTGATGCTGGAGAACGAGAAGGCCTGGCGCAGCGAGGAGGAGATCCGGACCGGTCTGCTGGAGATCTGGTCCGTGATGCAGGAGTGCGTGCGGGCCGGCATGTCCCGCGAGGGCATCCTGCCGGGCGGGCTGAAGGTCCGCCGCCGGGCCGCGTCCGGCGCCCGTGCGCTGCGCGCCGAGGGCATCGGGCCGGCCAACGCGATGGAGTGGGTGACCCTCTACGCGATGGCCGTCAACGAGGAGAACGCCTCCGGCCGCCGGGTGGTCACCGCGCCGACCAACGGCGCCGCCGGGATCATCCCGGCCGTCCTGCACTACTACCTGAACTTCATCCCGGGCGCCGACGACGACGGCATCGTCCGCTTCCTGCTCGCGGCCGGCGCCATCGGCATGCTCTTCAAGGAGAACGCCTCCATCTCCGGCGCCGAGGTCGGCTGCCAGGGCGAGGTCGGCTCCGCCTGCTCGATGGCCGCGGGCGGCCTCGCCGAGGTCCTCGGCGGCACCCCCGAGCAGGTCGAGAACGCCGCCGAGATCGGCATCGAGCACAACCTCGGCCTCACCTGCGACCCGGTCGGCGGCCTGGTCCAGATCCCCTGCATCGAGCGCAACGGCATGGCGTCCGTCAAGGCCGTCACCGCGGCCCGGATGGCCCTGCGCGGCGACGGACGGCACCACGTCTCGCTGGACAAGGCGATCAAGACGATGAAGGAGACCGGGGCCGACATGAAGATCAAGTACAAGGAGACCTCGCGCGGCGGCCTCGCCGTGAACGTCATCGAGTGCTGATCAGCCGCTGATCCCGACAGCCTGACGGCCCCCGGCGGAGTCCTGCTCCGCCGGGGGCCGTTTCGCGTGCCTCGTACGCCTCAGGCCTTCGGCTCCGCCCGGGCTTCGGCCGGGGCATCGGCCGGGGCATCGGTCCGGGCATCGGCCGGGGCATCGGCCGGGGCATCGGTCCGGGCATCGGTCCGGGCTTCGGTCCGGGTTCCGGCTCCGGCCGGCTGCGGGGCCCGGCTCGGGCGGACCAGGCAGGCGAGGGCCGTCGCCGCGGCCGCCAGTAGGCCCCCGCCCGCGACCGTGCCGTGCAGGCCGCCGGTGACTGCCGCCCCGACGGCGTCGCGGACCTCCGCCGGGAAGCCGTCGAGGGAGGCCGGCGTCAGCCCGCCGCCGGTGAGCCGGCCGGCCTCGGCGGACCCGAGGCGCTCCGTGAGGGAGTCCGTGAGCCGCGCCGTGTAGACCGCGCCGAGCGCCGCCATGCCGAGCGAGCCGCCGATGCTCCGCAGCAGCGTGACCACGCCCATCGCCGCCCCCATGTCCCGGGGCGGCACGGCCCCCATCGAGGTCAGCAGGGTGCTCTGCATCACCAGGCCGAGGCCGATCCCGGCGACGGCCGTGAGGGCCGAGGCCAGGGCGATCGGGGTGTCGGTGCGCAGGAGCAGCAGCAGTGCGGCGCCGACCAGGGTGAGCGCGCCGCCCAGCAGCGGGTAGCGCCGCTCGCCGCCCGGCCGGCCCATCAGCCGCGCCGTCACCAGCTGGGTGCCCATCATGCCGAGCATCAGCGGCAGCAGGAGCAGGCCGCCGGCGGTGGGTGAGGCGCCCCGGGCCAGTTGCAGGTAGAGCGGCAGGTAGCCGACCAGGGCGATCATCACCGCGCCGGTGAGGAAGCCGAGCACCTGCGCCACCGTGAAGTTGCGGTCGCGGAACAGCGCGGGCGGGATCAGCGGCCCGGGGGCGCGCAGTTCGGTCCGGACGAACCAGCCCAGCGCGACCAGCGCGACGAGCGCCGTGCCGAGGAGCACCGGGGAGGTCCAGGAGTAGGCGGCGCCGCCCCAGCTGCTGACCAGGGTGAGCGCGAGGATGCCGGTGGTCAGCAGGACGACCCCGGCCCGGTCGAACGGGGCGCGCACCCGCTCGGTCCGCAGCCGTACCCCGACGCCGACCGCGAGCAGCGCGACCAGCCCGACCGGCAGGTTGACGTAGAAGGCCCAGCGCCAGCTCAGCCGTTCGGTGAGGAAGCCGCCGAGCAGCGGTCCGCCGACGAAGGCGATCGGCATCAGCACGCCGACCACCGACTGCACCCGCGCCCGGTCGGAGGCGGGGACGAGCACCCCGATCACCGAGAGCGCGCCGACCATCAGCCCGCCCGCGCCGATCCCCTGGAGGCCCCGGAAAGCGATCAACTGCCCCATGTCCTGGGCGAGTCCGGCCAGCACCGAGCCCGCCAGGAACACCATCACCGCCCACTGGTAGGCGCCCTTGCGCCCGTACAGGTCGCCGAGCCGGCCCCAGAGCGGGGTGGCCGCGGCGGAGGTCAGCAGGTAGGCGGTGACCGCCCAGGAGAGGTGCTCCAGTCCGCCGAGGTCGCCGACGACGGTCGGCAGCGCGGTGCCGATGATCTGCCCGTCGAGGGCCGAGAGGAAGATGCCGAGCATCAGCCCGATGACACCGAGCAACGGCGGCTTGGGCCGCTCCCCGGCCTGCTTCTCGGCCTGGCCCTCGGCTTGCCTCTCGGCCTGGCCCTCGACCGGTTCCGTGGCCATGGTCTCCGCCCCCTGCCCCGGCTCAGGCCGCGAACGGGCGGGCCCGGCGGGCGTCCCGCAGTGCCTGGGCCCACCAGACGAGCTGGTCGAGCATGGTCTTGGCGGCGGCGTCGGCGGCCGGGTCGATCGCCTTGCCGTCGGCGTCGAAGCACTGGCCGGCGCCGTGGAAGCTGACCGTGTTGCGGATCGTCGCGGCGTTCAGCTCGGCCAGCACCACCCGGAGCTGTTCGACGGCCCGCAGGCCCCCGGACAGGCCGCCGTACGAGACGAAGGCGACCGGCTTGCCGTGCCACTGCCGGTTGTGCCAGTCGATGGCGTTCTTCAGCGGGGCCGGGAAGCTGTGGTTGTACTCGGGCGTGACGATCACGAAGGCGTCGGCCGCTTCCAGTCGGGGCGACACGGCGGCCAGCAACTCGGCGTCGCCCGGGGGAAGTTCGCCGCCGAAGGACGGGAAGGTGGTGGGCAGCGGGGTCTCCACCAGGTCGATCCGGTCGGCGGTCAGGTCGCCGTGGGCCTCCAGGTGGCCGAGCAGCCAGTCGGTGACCACCGGGCCGAAGCGGCCCTCGCGGGTGCTGCCGACGAGGACGGCGACCTTCAGGTTCTGCTCCGTCAGGCTCTGCTCCGTGGACATGGGAATCCCCCTCCGGGACAACTGCTGTGTACGGCGTATCTGCCGGATACAACGTACACATCGGCGTGTACGTCGTCCACTGCGGATACGCCGTACACGCGGAGTGCTACGGTGGGCCCGACCCCAGTCGGAAGGAGCCCGCCCCGTGCCCGCTCAACAGGCCCCAGCCGGGGACACCCCCGCCGGCGACGACAGGCCCCCGGTCTCGCTCTGGGAGCGCCTGGCCCGCCCGGCCCCCGCACCGCGCACCACCCTGACCCCGCAGCGGATCGCCGAGGCCGCCGTCGCCGTCGCCGACGCCGAGGGCCTGGAGGCCGTCACCATGCGCCGACTGGCCGCCGAACTCGGCGTCGCCCCGATGGCCGCCTACCGGTACGTCTCCGGCAAGGACGAGCTCATCGAGCTGATGGTCGACTTCGTCTACGGCCGGCTCCCGCTGGGCACCCCCGCCGAGGGCTGGCGGGACACCATGCGCGCCCTGGCCCTCAACCTGCGGGCCATGCACCTGGCCCACCCGTGGACCGTCCGGGCGGCCACCCCGTTCTCCCTCAGCCCCCACCAACTCGCCGTCCCCGAGCACGCGTTCGCCGCCCTGGCCGAACACGGCCTGGACGCCGACACCACCATGGCGGTGTTCCGCACCGTCACCGGCTACGTCCACGGCTCGGTCACCACCGAGGTCACCCTGAACGCCCTGCGCCGCGAGCGCGGCTGGTCCGACGGCGACCAGACCCGGGCCGGCCTAGCCCCCCGGATGAGCTGGCTGATGGGCACCGGCCGCTACCCCAACTACCAGCGCTACCTCCACGCGGCCACCCGCAAGGACGACCCCGACTGGCAGTTCGAGACCGGCCTCGACTGCGTCCTCGACGGCATCGCCGCCCACTTCGCCCTCTGACCGGCCCGCGCCGGAGGCCGGCCGGGCCGACGCCCTACTCCCCGGCCTCCAGCCGCGCGGCGACGGCACCCAGCCGCCCCATCGCACGGGCCACGCCCAGGCCGTCCATGTAGTCCCGGACGTGCACCAGCAGCCCGCCCCGGGCCCGCATCACCAGCAGGCCCGGCACGGTGAACGGCTCGCCGGTGCCGGCGTGCGTCCCGACCACCTGCTGCTCGACGGTGAGCACCTCCGGATCGGCCCCCGGGTGGACGGCCACCTCCCGGATCTCCCGCGGCCGCGCCGCGCTCGGGCCCCAGATCGCGCGGTACCCGGCCCGGATCTCCTCCCGTCCCCGGTACCGCTCTGGCACCCCGGGGAACAGGAACGGGAACTCGTGCACCCCGTCCTCCGCGTAGAGGTCGGCCAGGGCGTCCGCGTCCAGGTCGAGCATCGCCCGCCGGTAGCGGGCGAGCAGGTCGAGCGGGCCGGTGGCGTTGTCGGGCATGACGGGAATCCCCTCGTACGGCACGGAAGTCGGCGGCCTCGATCGGGCCCGCCGCCCGCAAGCCCAACAGGCGGGACCACCGACGGCAACCGGGTTCCGCGAACTCGCCGCTGCCGCACGGGAAGTCGGCCGGGCCGACTTCCCGCGCAGGAGCAGCCGCCCTACCGCCGGGCGGGGAGCGCCAGGAAGGCCAGGCCGGCGGCGAGGACGGCGAGGCCGCACCAGGAGAGCGCCGGCAGGCGCTCGCCCAGGGCGGCCACGCCGAGCACCGCCGCGACGGCCGGTTCGGCGAGGGTCAGGGTGGTGGCGGTCTGGGCGGTGGTGTGCCGCAGGCCGTGGCCGAACAGCCAGTACGCGAGGAAGGTGGTGACCACCGCGAGGTGCAGCACCACGCCCGCCCCGCGCGCCGAGGCGAGCCACTCCAGGTCACCCGCGAGCAGCACCGGCAGCACGATCAGCGCCCCGCCGCCGAACATCGCGCCCATCACCCCGCCCGAGGGGTGCCCGGCCGCGATCAGCCGCCCCCCGATCAGCGAGTACCCGGCGTACGAGAGCCCCGAGAGCGCCGCCAGCAGCACCCCCAGCGGGTCCACCGCCCCACCGCCCCCGGCGAGTTCGGGGCCGAGCACCAGGAGCGCGCAGCCGAGCACGGCCAGCGCCGTGGCCCCGGCCCACCGCCCGCCCGGCCGCCCCTGCCGGGTGAGCCGGCCGAGCAGCCCGGTGAACACCGGCGCGCTGCCGAGCGCGATCACGGTGGCCACCGCCACGCCCGTACGGCCCACCGCCGGGTAGAAGGTGACCGGATACCCGGCCACCGCGACCGCGCCGGCGGCGAGCAGCCACCGTTCGCGCGGCCCGCACTCCCGGGGCAGCACGCGGGCGGCGCGGTCGGTGAGGAGCAGCAGCAGCCCGCCGAGCACCAGCCCGGCGGCCCCGATCCCCGCCGCCGGGGCCCCGCCGGGCGCCAGCGAACTGGCCGTCCCGGTGGTGCCCCAGAGGACGGCGGCGATCAGGATCGGCCCCGCGCCACCGCGCGGGCGGGTGCGGCGGGGAGCCGTGGGAAGGGAACGGGCGGGCGAGGACAAGCGATTCGGCACAGTCGTGAACTTCCGTCGTCGAAAACCGTCGGGGGAACTGGTTCCGAGAACGGGCGCACGCCGTCGGCCCACGGCGGCCGCCATCGGGCCGGGCCGGGGTCGCAGGGGTCAAGCCACCGAAGCGCGCGCCCGATCAGGCGCTGAGCGGTGGCAGCACGACGTGCCAGTACAGGTTCACGGGCCCGATGCTATCCGCCCGCACAGGAAGTCGACAGGCCCGACTTCCTGCGCGGCCACCATCGGGCCGGGCCGCCACCGGACCGGGCCCCGGCGCAGGCGCCCCACCCGCCCCCGGGACGCCGCCCCGCCCCTCCCGGGGGCGCGTTGCCCCACGCGTGCACCGACTGCCGGCCCGGGCCGCGACGTCCGGACGTAGCGGACCGTTCATCCACCCCTACGCTGAGTATCGACCCATCGACACATGCCGGAAGGACCCGCCCGTGCGCCGCTCCCGCCTCGCGTTGTCCCTGGTCCTGACCACCGTGGTCGCCTCCGGCCTGGTCGCCGTCGACACCGTTCAGGACGAGCCGTACCTGTCCGTCAGCCTGCCGGTGCTCCGCGACCCGCAGGCCCAGCAGCTGCTCCACCGCATGACGGACCCGGTGCAGGACTGGGTGGAGTCCGGGGATCCGGCGGCCGTCGGCTACGCCGGGACGGTGATCGACCCGGCGAATCAGCACGCCGACATCTACTGGAAGGGCGAGGCCCCGGCCGAGCTCCGTTCCCTGCTCGACGCTAACGCCGCGAGCGCCGGCCCCGGCTACACCGTCGACGTCCACCGGAGCCCGTACTCCCGCGCCGAGATGCGCGCCGCGATCGACCGGTTCACCGCCGCCGTGGCGCGCGACGCGTGGACGTCGATCGGCCCGCAGGAGGACGGCACCGCCATCGCGATCACGTACGCGCGGGCGACGGCGAAGCAGCTGACCGGCGGTGACACTGCCGTGCAGGCGTACTCACGGCAGGCCGCCGAGATCGCCGGGATGCCGGTGACGGCCGGCGTCGAGGAGACCCCGGTCGCGCTGTCCGGCAGCCGGCACTCCGACAGCGCGCCGCACTACGCGGGTGCCGAGGTGAGCACCGGAAAGGCGTCGTTCTGCTCGACGGCGTTCAGCGGCTGGAAGGGCGGGACGAAGGTGGTACTGACCGCCGCGCACTGCGGCGGCGGCCGGTACTACAACGGCACCGGGAGCTACATCGGCGACCTGTCCTCGGTCGGGGACGGCCTGGACGTCGGCATGATCGCGATCAGCGGGAGCGGCGGCGGCCGGTTCTACGACGGCGCCTGGTCGGACAGGGGCGGCTCGTCCCGGCACACGTACGGGGCCGGGCGGAACAACGTCGGGGACCTGATCTGCCTCAGCGGTGCCCAGTCGGGGTGGAAGTGCGACGTGCAGATCAAGCGGGTCGACGTGGAGACGACGAACGACGAGGGCACGAGGATCAAGCCGGTGGACGTCGCGGAGTCGAAGGGCGGCGACCGCCGGGCGATCGCCGCGAAGGGCGACAGCGGCGGCCCGGCACTGGCGAACCCGTCCGGCCCGAACGGCGACATGGAGGCCCGCGGCGTGATCGTGGCCGCCCGGTCGGAGGTCGGCTGCCCGGCCGGGTCCACGGCGCACCCGACGACCTGCTACGCGCAGGTGATGTACGTGCCGATGACCCCGGTGGTGAACCGGATGGGCTTCTCCATCTCCTGACCCCGGGCGGTCGTCGGTGGGCCGCGCAACGTGAGAAGTCGGCCGGGCCGACTTCCTGCGCGGCGGACCTCGGGTAGAGGGGCCGGGCTCGAAGGCGACGGAAACGGGCGAGGAGCCCCGGGCGTGAACGCCGGGGCTCCTCGGCAGGCTGCACGGTCACCGCGCGGCCGGCTGCGGGGATCCGATGGGCCAGCGCGGGCCGGTGTCCGGGGCGCCCTGCCACGCCCACTGGGAGTCGGGGGTGACGGTGACGCCGTAGTCGTACAGGTCGGGGCGCCCCAGGTCCTCCCACTGGGACCAGGCGGCCAGCAGTTCGTCGCCGAGGCGGCGCGGCCCGCCCTGGAGGAGCAGCGGCCGACCGTCCGTGCCCGGGCGGATCTCGGCCCATGAGCGGTCCCCGTCGTGGACCAGGACGGCCGGCCCGTCCGCGCTCTGTTCGGTGAACAGCACGGCCTCCGGGACGGCGACGCGCAGCGCGAACCGGAGGTGCCAGTCCTCCAGGCCGGCCGGGTCGCGGTCCAGTGCCCGGCGGGTCTCGGGTTCGGCGTCGCCACGCACCTGCGCGTACGCGGCGGGGCCGGTGCTCGGCTGGGCCGGGCCGGTCCGGTCGCCCATGAACTGGGCCAGGCCGTGGACCCAGCCGTGGGCGGCGGCACCGTCGTCGGCGACGGTGAGGGCGACGTACCCCAGCCGCCCCCAGGGGTAGACGATCCGTCCGCCCGGCCGGACCGCCGCCACCCAGGACCAGGGGACGGTCTCGACGGCGTAGGCGGCGTGGAGGCGGTCGACCGGGCCGCCGCCCGGCACCCCGCCGCCGGTACCGTCCCCGGCCGTTGCCTCGACGTCGAGCCCGGCGTCCGCGAGCCTGGCCCGGGCAAACGCGGCCAGGTGCTCGTCGACCTCGGTGGTGACCACCCGGCCCGGCCCGGCCCGCCAGGCGGACAGCGCCGCAGTCCAGCCCTGCCCCGTGCCGATGTCCCACACCCGGTGCCCGGGTTCCACCCGGAGGCTGTCCAGCATGTCCGCCACCACGGAGGGCGCGGACAGCGACGACGACGGGAGGCCGCCGGTGAGCTGGGTGACGGCTGGCGCATCGACGCCGGAGTACAGCTCGGCGGCCCACCTGTCCCGGTCCTCCGCGCGGTCGATCGGCACGTAGGCCCAGCCGTCCCACTGCCACAACCGGTCCGGCGCGAACCAGTCGCGCGGCAGCACGGCGAAGGCGTCGCGCAGCCACGGCGAATCCTCCGGCCACGCCCCGCGCCGCTCCATCTCCACGTACAGGCCTGCCCGATACCCGGCCATGCCCCCGTCGTCGCTCGTCATCACTTCTTGTGCTTGCCGTTGCTCGGCGGCGGCGGGGTGACCTTCCCATCGGCGTTGTTCGGCGGCGGAGTCCCCTGGCTCGGGTCCTGCGGCGGCTTCGAGTGCTCTCCCATGCTGTTCTCCTGTCGCTGGGACGGACACAACCGGTTGCCATCCTGGCGCCGCATCGCGTCCAAAGGTAGGGGCGTGCGGGAGCGGCCATGGGCGCGTCCGGTGGCCTTTGCCCTGTTCGGCGGGCGTCATCATGGTTCGCTCCGGATGCAGGCTTGGGTACCGACGGTCTTAAGGTCGAGGCATCGGCTGGTTGACGAGAAACAGGTTGTACGGATGTCTTTGGAGCGGGATCGCCGACGGATGCTGCGCGACGCCTACAAGGCGGAGAGCAAGCGTGATGAGTGGAATGTGCTCGGCATCGACCGCCAACAACTCGACGATCTCCTCGATCACGTCGAAGCTCGCCTCGCGGATGCAGGCTGCGATCACACGCTGAGGCACTCCCGGACATGGGCGGAGTCCAGGTCGGTGGCGTGGTCCGAGCTGGAAGCGGGTCTACTGACCGGCGGCGCCGGCTGCGACTGCGAGGTGCTCTCGAACGTCGACCCGGACGAACGGGTCTGATGCCACTCGGGTGACGTTCGCCCTGGGAACGTTCGCCGCCGCCCACGCCACGACCCGCTGGTATCGAGGTGGACGGCCGAGGACGTGGCCGCACATCCGATGGCCACCCCGTCCGCGATGTCCCTGGGTGGTCTGTCCCGTGAGGCTGGGGATGCGGCTGCCACCGGAGGCGTCGGCGCCCGGAAAACCCCGGCGGGCGTTCCGGGCGCTGCCGTAGGATCCGGCCCCGTGCAGAGTGACGATACGACCGATTTCGAGAGTGCCCAGGGGGCCGAGAAGCCCAGCGGCCTCCGGGCGATCTGGGCGAACACCCTGGAGCCGGTGGCTCCGCTGCCCTGGTACCGGCGGGTGCCCCGCAAGGCTGTGATCGCGGGGGTCGTGGTCGTCGGCCTGTTCACCGCACTGACCGTCGCGGCGGTGACCGGGGCCGGCGCCCCGACGCGGCACCGGATCGTGCTCACGGACCGGATCGGCGACCAGGTGCGGCTCCCGGACGAGGACAGCACCTTGGCCCTGCGCGCCGACTACGAGCGGCGGATGACGGCCCTGCGGCCGTACCGGGAGCTGACGGTGGCCGGCTACGGCGCCGCCGGGTCGCCCAGGACGACGCTGACCGTGATCGGGTTGACCGGCAGCTACCCGGACGTCCGGCGGGAGCTGGACAAGTACTTCGGCAGGCTGACGATGAGAGACCCGTCGGGTGATCCGGTGGTTGACCGCCAGGACTATCCGACCGGCCCCCTCGGCGGCGCGCTGGACTGCGCGGTGCTCGACTACCCTGCCGCGTTCCAGACCACCTGCGCCTGGGCGGACGGCACCACCGTCGGCATCGTCGTCGACGAGACGGGCGCCAGCGAGCCCGAGGAACTGGCCCGGCGCACACTGGACATCCGGGCCGCCGTCGAGGTCGAGGCGAAGGACTGATCGACGGCCCGGCCGGAACTGTCGGACACGTCTTGGCGTCGCCGGAATGAAACCCAACCTTGTGGACCCGGCAACGGTCACCACGGAGATGGCCGTGCGGATTCGCACGTGGCGAGTCGACGAGGAGTTCAGCCGGCGCGCCGTGGCCCGGGCCGCCACCGACCTGTGGGGCTCCGAGTACGGCAGCAATCAGATCTACGGCAGGGACCTCTGCGTGGCCGCCGCGAAGGTGCTGGGCGAAGACCCCGACGGGGAACCGTGGAACTGACCCGGGGGGGTGAGCACAGGAAGTCGGGCGGGCCGACTTCCTGTGCGGGCGGCGAACCTTGTGGTCAGTCGCGGGCCGGTGGCGGGGACCACAGGCCGAGCCACTGGTCGGCGCCGAAGGCCTCGAAGCGCTCCACCTCCGTGAAGCCCAGCTTCGCCGCGAGGCGCATCGAGGGGAGGTTGGCGGTCTGGGTGGCGAGCACCACCGGCTCGCCGGGGAGCACCCCGGCGAACCAGTCGAGCGCCGCCGCACACGCCTCGGCGGCGTAGCCGCGCCCCCACGCCTGCGGCAGGAACAGGTAGCCGAGCTCGGCCCTCTCGCCGACCCGGCCGACGCGCCCCGCCTCCTTGCGGAGCAGGACCTGGCCGATCGTCTCCCCGTCGAGATCGACCGCGAGGACGCCGGGGCTGCGGCTGGGCGCCCCGGGCATCTCGCGCTCGATCTCGTCACGCGGCCGGGCCCCACCGAGGTAGGTGTTCACCTCCGGCGAGGCCAGCAGCTCGATGAACGCCGCACGGTCCCGGGCCTCGGGCTCGCGGAGCACGAGCCGCTCGGTCCTGATCGGGGCGGACGGCGGCCAGGGAAGGGGGCGCACGGTGGTCTCCTGATCCTCTCGGGCGGCGACTTCCGGCGCCGTCGAAGATCAGGACGCGCTCCGGTGCGACGCCAGTTGCGTGCGCCCGGAGAACGGGCTCAGCCGTGCGGGTTGGCCGGGGTGGGGAGGGCCAGTTCACACCAGACGGTCTTGCCGATGTAACCCTCACCACGCAGGTGGGCACCCCAGGAGGTGGAGAGGGAGGCGACGAGTCCGAGGCCACGGCCCGACTCGTCGTCGAGGGTCGCGTGGCGCAGGGTCGGGAGGTTGGCGTTCGCATCGGAGACCTCGATGCGGAGGAGGGAGTCGGTGGGGAGGAGGACGCGGACGCCGATCATCCGGTCGCGCTGGGAGCGGGCGTGACGGCAGGCGTTGGTGACGAGTTCGCTGAGGAGGACGAGCCCGGTCTCGGCGGAGTCGACGGGCACCTCCCACTCGAAGGCCTGCCGGATGAAACGGATCCGGGCACGGCCGGCGCTGCGAGGGAGGCGGGGGAACATCCACTCGACGACATCGACGGGGTGAGTGAGCATCAGAGTCCTTGGGGGGGCGTACGGACGGCTTCACTCGGGAGAGCTGAGTTCGGCCATTTCACCCTTCAAGCGTCGGCAGCCGGGCATAGCCTCAGCAGTAACGCGATATGTACAGCGAGAGCTTGAACCGCCCTGTGACCAGGGCAGGAAGGAGCACGGGGGCCGTGAGCACGCCGAAGGAGAACCCGATGTCGTGGAAGTACTGCGGCGATCAGCTCAAGCGGTGGCGTGCGAAGGCGGGCGTGACCCGGGAGCAGCTGAGCAAGGCGGCCTCCTATGACATCGAGAGCGTGCGGTCGATGGAGGCAGGGAGGCGGCGACCGTCGCTCAAGCTGCTTCAGGCTGCGGATGAACTGTGCGACGCGAAGGGGATGTTGCTGGGGGCAGCGGACTACCTGGCGCCTGAGAAGTTCCCCTCCTTCTCGCAGGACTTCATGAAGTACGAACCCGAGGCAACTGTCTTGGGCTCGTACGAGAACCAGCTCATTCCTGGATTGCTTCAGACCGAGGCCACCGTCCGATCCCTGTTGAATGCACACTGGCCTCCGCTGGATGACGACACCGTGGAGGAACAAGTCGCGGCCCGATTGGCCCGGCAGGTGATCCTGAGCAAGCAGACCAAGTCATTCAGCTTCCTCATCGATGAGTTCGCTCTCCTGCGCCAGGTCGGCACCGCTTCGGACCACAGGGACCAGCTCAATCACCTCCTTGACGCCGGCAAGCCCAGGCACATCGACATTCAGGTGGTACCCGCCCGGTGTCTTCACCCGGGAGTCAATGGCGCATTCGTCCTGCTGGAGACTGCCGATCATGAACGCCTTGTCTACGAGGAAGGGCAGTCCATGGGCGTGCTGTCTGCCGACCCGGAGAAGGTGAACCTGCTATGGCAACGCCATGCGATGATCCTCCGGCAGGCCCTCAGTCCGGAGGAGTCGGCCACTTTCATCAACAAGTTGGCGGAGGAGCTATGAGCACCGACCTGGCCTGGGTGAAGTCCAGCTACAGCGGAACAGAGGGCGGCAACTGCATCGAGGTCGCCCCCTGCCCCTCCACCGTCCACGTCCGCGACTCCAAGGACAAGACGGGGCCGACCCTCGCCTTCTCCCCCGCCGCCTGGTCCACCTTCGTTGCCTTCGCGGCCGAAGCTCAAGCCACCGAGCCCGAGTGACCCCTTAGTGGAACGGGTGGGTAACCACCTTCCAACCACCCCCGCACGCAGCAGATATGACTTATCGTCACGACTTCTCCACGGGCAGTTCCCCCATGTAGCGTGCGCACTAACGAAACAACCCCCGCCGGTGCAGCAACACCGAACGGGGGTCTGACCGGCACGATCGAAGGCTCGATCCTGTGGCTACCCAGAACTCTACCGTCATGGCGTCCCCCGGATACGGCAAGCAGTCGGCCCCCGGGCAACTCCCCCCGGCGGCAGACGACTTCACTCACCTCCCGGCCCGCGAGGCATACCTCGCCAGCCTGATCAACCAGCTCCCCGACGGCGCCGCGATGGACGTGAAGACCCTCGCCGCACACCAGCCCCTCTTCGGGCAGATGGCCGTCCGCTCGGCCCTCAACAAGCTCTCCACCGCAGGTCACCTGCGCCGTGTCCGGGAACGGGTCAACGCCGAACACCCCCAGTGGGTGTTCCGCACCTACTTCTCCCGGACGCCCCGCTCCGACGCCTGGTGGAACCACTTCCTCGCCACCGGGGGCGCCGGGGAGGCGTCAACGGATTCCGCACCCGATCCCCCGGAAGAGCGAACGCGCAACCGCACCCCCCTCACCTCGGTGGCCTATGCCGCCCTCGCCGGCCTCGGCATCGCGGACGCCCGCCTCTCCCTGTCCGCCACCGACTGCGAAGCGCTCGAACCGCTCGCCGCCGAATGGTTCGCCCGGGGCGCCACCCTGGCCCTCTTCATGAACGCCCTCACGTCGGGCCTGCCCACCCCGATCCACAGCGCGGCGGCCCTCACCCGCCGTCGCCTGATCGACAAGCTTCCGCCCGAACGCCCGCATCTGCCGGAAGCCGTCCGCATCCCCGAGTGCACCGACTGTCGGACCCCCTGCCGACCGCAGGCCCTCCTCGGCGGCCTCTGCCGCGCCTGCCGCAGCGGCAGCGGAACCGCGACCCCACCGCCCCGCTCCGGCGGTCTCTCCCCGACCGCCGTCCGCGCGCACGCCGCGCGAGCCCGCCAAGCCATGGTCACATCGCCGCGATCGTGAATATTCACAGGCAATGGCGTTAACCCATGCAAAATCCAAAGGTGAACTAGGTAACAAGCCTTGCATTCCAAGACGCCTGGTTTGCCCGCATGCTGAGATCCGTGCGATAGTCGAAGCAGCCCAACGGCGGGCGACACCGCACGCCGCCCTGGGCCGATGACTTCGGCGGGCCCGACCTGGCACTGCCGACGCCCATCGCGCGGCACGCACCCCCTTGGCCGGCGCGATGACCTGCAAGGGCCCCCGCCCGCCGGACCACGGCGAATCCGGGGGCCTTGCGTGTTTTCCGGGGAAACCATCGGACCCGCCCGGACCCCAGAGCCACCCCCCGGGCCCTGAGCGGCCCGCCCCGACCCTCAGGGCCGCTCGCGCACCTTCAGCTCGAACCAGACGCCCTTGCCCCGCGGCAGCAGGTCCGCGCCCCAGCGGTCGGCGAGGTCGTCGACGATCTTCAGCCCCCGCCCCCGCTCGTTCACCGGCCTGGCCTCGGCGAGGATCATGCAGGGCAGCGCCCGGGAGGAGTCCCGGACCTCGATCCGGAGCCAGCCGGGCTTGCGGCTGACGTGCAGGCCGATGGTGCGCCCGGCGGCGTGCCGCACCGCGTTGGCGACCAGCTCGCTGGTGAGCAACTCCCCGGCCTCCAGGTGCTGGTGGAGCTCCCAGGACTCCAGGACGGAGAGCACCAGCCTGCGGGCCACCGGGCCGGACTCCGGCCGGGACGGCAGCCGCACCTCGTTGGGCGCCGACTGGTCGCACAGTCTGCCGGAGTACAGCTCCTCCAGCTCCTCGGAGGTGAGCCGTTCCAGCGCCGAGAGCCCGCCGCCCTGGACGTCGATCCAGGAAACCTCGGCCACCGCGCCGACCCCGGGAACCGATGACTGATCTGCTTCGCCCCAACCCGCCATGCGGACCATCATTGCGGAACGCAAGCAGCCGCGTACGGACAATGAGCAAACGATCTCCGCGAGTCGGCATATGCCGGAAGCAAGAAGGGGTCACCCGGGCCGACTTCCGTCAATCCCGGGTTGACCCCTCACGCGCCTCAGCAGCCGGTCACCAGTTGCTCCACGGCATGTTCCAACCGCTCAGCCCGTTCGCCGGGTCGAGCGTCTCCTTCCGGATCGAGTTCTTCACGACCATCACGTCGCCGACCAGCGAGCCGTCGTAGAACTTGCCCATGGAGGTGTTGGCGCCGCCGCCCTCGACGTCCTTGAGGCCCACGCAGCCGTGGCTGACGTTGTCCTCGCCGAAGGTGCTGCTGCTGCTCCAGTAGTTGCCGTGCACGTACGTGCCGGAGTCGGTGAGCCGCATCGAGTGCGGGACCTGGAGGTCGTACGGCGCGCCGGTCATCCCGGGCAGGGTGCTGGACTGCATCCGCACCACGCCCTCCTTCGACATGACCACCATCGTGCCGTTCCAGGTGGGGTGTTCGGGCGCTCCGGCACTGATGTCGATGTCGCTCGACGCACCGTCCCGTACGACCGTCATCTTGTGTGCCGCGGCGTCAACCGTCGAAACCTGGGACCGCCCGATCGTGAAGGGCTCGTCCCGGTCCGCGCCGTACACCCCCGGGGCGATCTCGACGCTCTTGAGCCGGTAGTGCACGACCACCCTGGTCCCGGGCGCCCAGTACTGCTCCGGGCGGAAGTCCAGCCGACGGTCGTTGAACCAGTGGCCCTTGACCACGGTGCCGTTGTCGGTCTGGAAGGTGATGCCCCGCAGGACCTCGTCCTTGTTCTTGACGTCCTTGCCGAAGTTCACCGAGACGATCATGCCGACGCCGTACGTGGCGTCGTTGTCCACGTTGTCGGAGGCCTTGACGAGCGCCGTCGGCGTCAGCGTGGTGAAGCTGCTGTCCGCCGTGGCGACCGCACCGTTCGCGTCCGCGGCCATCGCGCTGACCTGGTAGGCGGTGCCCACCTCCAGGCCGGCCGTGGGCGTCCAGGAGGCGCCGTCGGCGGAGATGGTGCCGGGGACCTCCTTGCCGGCCTTGTCGCTCACCTTGACGGTGGTGAGCCTGCCCCCGGTCGCGCCGATCCTGAGCGCGTTCGGCGCCACGTCCACCGAGCCGGCCTTGGGCTCGATGCTCACGGCGGCCGTGGAGACCTTCGGCACCGCGCTGGTGGGCGCCGCCGCGGGCGCCGTCGCCGCGGGCGTGGCAGCGGCCGCGCCGGCCCCCAGGTCGGCCTTGGCCGCGCTGCCCCCCGTACCCCCGCCGCCCCCGCCGCAGGCCGCCGTCAGCGTCATCGCCCCGCCGACCAGACCGACCGCCACCACTCTGCGTATCGACCTCAACGTCGATTCCCTCCCTCAGAAGATCCGAGAAACTCCCCGTGGACCCGACGGACCCGACCGGTTGCACGCATCCGGCCACCGGAAAGGTTGCGCCACGCGTGGGGCTGATCGCCCCGGAAACCGCGGCGGCCCGACCCCAACGGGTGAGGATCGGGCCGCGCGGCGAAGGACTCGCCGGAGGGCCCGGGTATCCGGGCCCTCCGGCGGGTAGGGCCTACCAGTTGGCCCAGTCCACGTTCCAGCCGCCCAGCCCGTTGGAGGGCGCGACGGTCTTCTCCTTGGTGTTCACGACCTTGATCGGGTCGCCGATCATCGAGTCGTTGAAGAACTTGCCCGCGACCGAGCTGTCGCTGCCGCCCTTCACGTCCTGCATCGACACGCAGCCGTGGCTGGCGTTGGTCTTGCCGAACGGGCTGGCCCAGTAGTTGCCGTGCACGAAGGTGCCGGAGGTGGTCAGCCGCATCGCGTGCGGCACGTCCTGGATGTCGTACTCGCCGCCGAGACCGACGGTCTGCGAGTTCATCCGGGTGACCTTCTCCTTGGACATGACCACCATGGTCCCGCCCCAGGACGGCGTGGCGTCCGCGCCCAGGGTGACCGACAGGGTGGCGCTCTGGCCGTCCCGCTCGACGGTCATCTGGTGCGACTTGGCGTCCGCGGTGGAGATCATCGACCGGCCGATGGTGAACGGCTCGTCCTTGTCCACGTCGCCGTAGATGCCGGGCGCGACCTCGACGTTCTTCAGCCGGTACTTGACGGTCACCTTGGTGCCCGGCGCCCAGTACTGCTCCGGGCGGAAGTCCACCCGGCGGTCGCCGAACCAGTGGCCCTTGACCACGGTGCCGTTGCTGGACTCGATGCTGATGCCCTTGACGACGGCGTCCTTGTTCTTGACGTCCTTGTTGAAGTTCACCGAGACGATCATGCCGACGCCGTAGGTGGCGCCGTCGCTGATGTTGTCGTTGGTGGCGATCTTCTTGTCCGGCGTCAGGGTGGTGAACGAGGTGGTGGACGCGGCCACCAGGCCCTCGCCGTCCTTCGCCTGCGCGTTCACCTTGTACGCCATGCCGACCGCGAGCGCCCCCGCGGGCTTCCAGCCGGCGCCGTCCGGGGTGATCGCCCCCTCGACCGGCTTTCCGTCCTTGTCGGTCACCTCGACCGTGGTGAGCCGGCCGTTGGAGACGGACACCTGGAGCCCGTTCGGCGGAACGTCCTGGGCGCCGTCCTTCGGCTCGACGGCGAGCACCGCGGCCGAGGGCTTCGGCGTGGCCGACCCGCCCCCGTCCGCCGCGGCCGAAGCCGAGGCCCCACCGCCGGCCGCCGAACCGCCCGAACCACCCGAACCGCTGCCCTTGTCGTCATTGCAGGCGGCGGTGAGCA
This sequence comes from Kitasatospora sp. NPDC127067, assembly GCF_042724755.1. NCBI lineage: Bacteria > Bacillati > Actinomycetota > Actinomycetes > Kitasatosporales > Streptomycetaceae > Kitasatospora > Kitasatospora sp. NPDC127067. The sequence continues at coordinate 50,138 of NZ_JBHXEM010000002.1, forward strand.
GCAGCACCCCACCCATGACCAGCGCCATCGCGCTCCTGCGCCCGTAGCGGTTGGTGGTGCGTATCGCTGCGCCGGCCGTCTTACCCGTCTTCACGGTTTCTCCCCTCCCGGTATTCACTCACTTGACGCGTTGAGTGCCCCCATGAGTTGCACTGTCCGGCCGATCTTTCCGGCCGGACCCCGGACGCGCCGGAGCAGGATAACTAAGCCATCCGAGTGAAAGCTGAGGGGAGTCGGGTTGACGGCATGTGAAGCAGCCGTGAAGTCGGGACGGAACGGGACGGAAACCCCTTACGGCACGGCCGGCACCGGCGTCACGGGCGTCACGGGCGTCACGGTCGGCACGGAAACCACGGCCGGCACGGAAACCACGGCCGACGGAACCCCGGACTCGGACGCCCCGACCGACGCCGCCTGCGGCAGCGCGCTCCCCGCCACCCACTGCTCCCACGGCACGTTCCAGCCGTTGAGCCCGTTCTGCGGCGGCACGAAGTCCCCGGACGAGGCCCTCACCTCCAGCACGTCCCCCGGGATGGTGTGCTCGAACAGCCAGCCCGCCGGGGAGTCCTTGCTCGCCCCGCCCTTGGCGTCGGCCAGCCCGATGCAGCCGTGGCTGGTGTTGGCGGCGCCGAACACCCCCGGGTCCGCCCAGTAGTTGCCGTGCACGAAGGTGCCGGAGGTGGTGAGCCGCATGGCGTGCGGGACGTCCTTGATGTCGTACTCGTCGCCCATGCCGACGGTCTGCGAGTCCATCCGGGTCACCTTGTACTTCTCCGACACCACCATCACGCCCCGGTAGGTGGAGTGGTCCCGGCTGCCGCCGGAGACCTTGAGCACCCGGACCACCGCGCCGCCCTGGCCGGCCCGGACGGTCAGGGTGTGGGCGTCCAGGTCGACGGTGGAGACCTGCGCCCGGCCGACGGTGAAGTGCAGGTCCCGGCTCTGGGTGCCGAACTCCCCCGGCGCGCCCTGCACGTCCTTGAGCCGCAGCGCCACCGCGACCTTGGTGCCGGCCGCCCAGTACTGCTGCGGGCGGAAGTCCAGCCGCTGGCCGCCGAACCAGTGCGCGGCCACCGGCACCGGCGGGTCGGCGGCGACCTGGACGGCCTTCTCCACCGCCGCCCGGTCGGTGATCGGACGGCTGAAGCGCAGCGAGACCGGCATGCCGACGCCGACCGTGGAGCCGTCCTCCGGGGTGAAGAAGGCCACGAAGGTGTGCGCCCGGGCGACGGTCGTGAACGCCGAGTGCTGGGCCGCCTTCTGGCCCTGGTCGTCCTCCGCGACGGAGTCCAGGGTGAACGCGGTGCCGAGCGGCAGCGGGCCGTCCGGCGCCCAGCCGGTGCCGTCCGGGGCGATCGTGCCGGGAACCTCGGTGCCCTTGGCGTCGGCCAGCCGGACGGAGACCAGCCGGCCCTGCGCGGCGCTCACCCGGACGGCGCCCTCCGGCTGCACGTCCTGCGCGCCGTCGGCCGGCGTCACGGTGAGCACCGCCCGGGACGGCACCGCCGGCGCGGTGCGCCCACCGGCCGCGACCGCGTCCCCGTCCGGCACGGCCGTGGAGCCACCGCCGCCGCAACCCGTCAGGACGGCCAGGCAGCAGGCCACCGCCGCCGCGCCCCGCGCCCACACCCGTCCTCGGCGCCGCATCCCGGGGCCCTCCCACTGTTCACGTCCGACGCCGGGAACAACGAGGCGCATCGACGCGGGGACACGCCGATCGCCCCGGAATCCCCCTGTCCCGTCAACCCGCCACCCTGGCCGCCATCCGCCGGTAAGCCCCCGTTCAACGGCTTCCGATCTGCGCAATCCGGGAAGGAGAAGATGAACGGGGTCCGGGACACCCCGCCCAGGGAGGGTGCGGCCATGGCGTCAGGGCAGGAGCTGGAAGCCGGGGTACGGCCGGTCGGCGGTCCGCACCGCACCGCCGAACCGCCCTGGCCCGGCAGCTGGCAGCCGCTCGGCGCCCGCTGCCGCACCGACCGGCGCGGCCGCCGGGGCACCAACTTCGCGCTCTGGGCGGCCGGCGCCGAGGCCGTCGAACTGTGCCTGTTCGACGAGGACGGCCGGGAGAGCCGGCACCACCTCACCGAGCAGGACGTCCAGGTCTGGCACGGCTTCCTCCCCGGCGTGCGCCCCGGCACCCGCTACGGCTTCCGCGTGCACGGCCGCTGGGACCCGTGGACCGGCGCCCGCTGGAACCCGGCCAAGCTGCTGCTCGACCCGTACGCCCGTGCCGTGGACGGCTGTTACACCTCGCACGACGCCGTCTGCTCCGCCGTCCGCAACTGGCCCGAGGCGGACGTCGCCGACACCGTCCGGGACAACCGCGACTCCGCGCCGTACGTGCCCAGATCCGTGGTCGTCCACGACGACGACGACTGGTCCGACGACCACCGCCCGAGGACCCCGTGGGCCGAGACGGTGCTCTACGAACTGCACGTGCGCGGCTTCACCATGCGCCACCCCGACGTCCCGCCGCAGCTGCGCGGCACCTACGCCGGCCTCGCCCACCCCGCCGCCGTCGCCCACCTCACCCGCCTCGGGGTGACCGCCGTCGAGCTGCTGCCGGTGCACCAGCACGCCAGCGAGGACCACCTGCAGGCCCGCGGACTCGTCAACTACTGGGGCTACAACACGATCGGCTACTTCGCCCCGCACGCCGGCTACTCCGCCTCCGGCTCCCGCGGCGGCCAGGTCGGCGAGTTCAAGCGGATGGTCCGCGCCCTGCACGCCGCCGGGATCGAGGTGATCCTGGACGTGGTGTTCAACCACACCGCCGAGGGCGGCGCACTCGGCCCGGCGCTCTCGCTGCGCGGCATCGACAACGCCGCCTACTACCGCCTCCCGCCCAACCGCCCCCGCGGCTACGCCGACTACACCGGCTGCGGCAACACCCTGGACACCCGCCGCCCCCAGGTGATCCGGCTGATCACCGACTCGCTGCGCTACTGGGTCGCCGAGATGGGCGTGGACGGCTTCCGCTTCGACCTGGCCGCCGCGCTGGCCCGCGGTGGCCCGAACGGCGGCGACGCCGTCGACATGGACCACCCCTTCCTCGCCGCCGTCGCCCAGGACCCCCTGCTCAGCCGGGTGAAGCTGATCGCCGAGCCCTGGGACGTGGGCCCGGGCGGCTACCAGGTCGGCGGCTTCCCCCCGCTGTGGGCCGAGTGGAACGACAAGTACCGCGACACCGTAAGGGACTTCTGGCGCGGCGCCCGCCCGGACGTGCGCGAGCTCGGCTACCGCCTCTCCGGCTCCTCCGACCTCTACCAGCGGGCCGGCCGCCGCCCGGGCGCCTCGGTCAACTACGTGACGGCGCACGACGGTTTCACCCTGCGCGACCTGGTCTCCTACGACCGCAAGCACAACGAGGCCAACGGCGAGGACAACCGGGACGGCACCGAGGACAACCGCTCCTGGAACCACGGCGCCGAGGGCGAGACCGCCGACCCGGCGGTCAACTCCCTGCGCCTGCGCCAGCTGCGCAACCTGACGGCCACCCTGCTGCTCTCCGCCGGCGTCCCGATGATCACCGCCGGCGACGAGCTGGGCCGCACCCAGGGCGGCAACAACAACGCCTACTGCCAGGACAACGAGGTCGGCTGGCTGGACTGGTCGCTGCTGGAGCAGCCCGGCTGGCAGGAGCTGTGCGAACTCACCGCCCGGCTGGTCCGGCTGCGCCGGGCCCACCCGGTGCTGCGCCGCCGGGCGTTCTTCTCCGGCCGCGCCACCGCCCCCGACGGCCGGCCCGACCTCGTCTGGTTCACCCCGCGGGGCACCGAGATGACCGAGGCCGACTGGTTCGCGCCGACCGCCTGCCTCGGCATGCTGCTCTGCGGCACCGCGCTGTCCGAACGGGACGAAACCGGGCTGCCGCTCAGCGACGACAGCTTCCTGCTGCTGCTCAACGCGGGCCACGAACCGGTGGTGTTCACCCTGCCCGGCGAGCCCCGCGCGGCGCCTGCGGCCGGGCGGGAGACGGCGGCCGGTTGGGAGACGGTGGTCGACACCGCCGCGGACCCTGACGGACCGTACCCGCGCGGCGCCGTCGTACTGGGCGGGCGCTCGCTGCGGCTGCTGCGCGCGCCCGCCGCCTGAGGGCCCGGGCTCAGCCGCGGGCGTGCCCGAGCTCGACGTTCTCCAGCACCCCGATCGCGTCCGGCACCAGCACCGCCGCCGAGTAGTAGGTGCTGACCAGGTAGGAGGCGATCGCCTTCTCGTCGATGCCCATGAACCGCACGTTCAGGCCCGGCTCCACCTCGTCCGGGATGCCGACCTGGGTGAGGCCGACCACGCCCTGGTTGTCCTCGCCGACGCGCATCGCGATGAACGCGGTGGTCTGCTGGTCGGACACCGGGATCTTGTTGCACGGGAAGATCGGCACCCCGCGCCAGGTCGGCCGCTGCTTGCCGAGGACGTCGACGGTGGACGGGTAGACGCCGGCCCGGTTGCACTCCCGCTCGAAGGCCGCGATCGCCCGCGGGTGGGCGAACAGGTAGTCGGTGTCACGGCGCATGCTCAGCAGCTCGTCCAGGTCGTCCGGGGTGGGCGCCCCGGCGCGGGTCTGGATCCGCTGGTCGAAGTCGGCGTTGCCGAGCAGGCCGAACTCCGGGTTGTTGATGATCTCGTGCTCCTGCCGCTCCCGCAGGGCCTCGACGGTCAGCCGCAGCTGCTCCTCGGTCTGGTTCATCGGCTGGTTGTAGAGGTCCGCGACCCGGGTGTGCACCTTGAGCACGGTCTGCGCGACGCTCAGCTCGTACTCGCGCGGCTTCAGCTCGTAGTCCACGAAGGCGCCGGGCAGCTCGTACTCGCCCCGGTGGCCGGCCGAGAGGTCGATCCTCGCCTCGCCGTGCTCGTTCTGCGCCTGCGCGACGTCGGCGGCGAAGCCCAGCAGCTGCTCGCGCAGCGGCTCGGAGCGGCCGATCAGCTCCTGGAGCACCGGCCAGGACAGCGTCATCGCTACCCCGGAGGTGTTCGCCCGCACGGTGTACGGCCAGGTGCCGCCGCCCTCGGTGATCGCCTCGTCGCCGAGGTGGCCGCCGTCCGCGAGCGAGCCGAGCACGGTCTGCTCGCCGTACTTGCCGGTGCCGATCCGGTCCACCTTGCCGTGCGCGATCAGGAACACCTCCTCGATCGGCTCCCCCTCCCGCACCAGCACGTCGCCCTGCGCGAAGTCCCGCTGCACGAACCGGCGGGCCATCTCGGCCAGCACCTCCTCGTCCTCGAAACCGCGCAGCGCCGGAACCTCGGCCAGCGAGGGGGCGATCACCGCCACCGCGGAGCCGGTCTTCGCGAAGCTCACCCGGCCCTGCCCGGGGGCGAAGCTCAGCCGCCGGTTGACCCGGTAGGTGCCCGCGCTGACCTGCACCCACGGCAGCATCCTCAGCAGCCAGCGGGAGGTGATCTCCTGCATCTGCGGCTTCGACTTGGTCGTCGTCGCCAGGTTCCGCGCCGCGGTCGTGCTGAGGCTGAGCTGGGCCCGTACCTGCACGATTGCGGAGCCGGGCCCCGGGGTGGGTTCGGTTTCGACCGTCATGTGTGCACTCCTGTCACTCGCGCATCAAAGGGCATCCGTCAGGAGGTGTCATCGACCGATCAGCAGGGCGCTCGCAAGAGGCGCGCGGCGCACTCCTCCCCGCACGAACGGCTGCGCGCGCCCCCGTCCTTGGCGCCCGACCCGGCCATTCGGGTGGCCGGTTCTCGGCGGGCCGCACCGACAGGGGCGAAAAACCGGATGAGAAGTGACGGGCTCTGTGCCTACCCTCACCGCGATGGCCGAGAACAGGCAGGACCACGACAACCCGCCCGACGAACCCGACGGAACCGGCCGGACCGGGACCGGCCCGCGGCACTCCGCGGTCCGCTCCCTGCTGCGCCTGTGGCCGTACGCCCGTGCCGTCCGCGGCCGGCTGGCCGTCTCGGTGACGGCCGCGACGCTCGCCATGCTGAGCACCCTCGCCGTCCCGGTGGTCCTCGGCCGGATCGTGGACGGCCCGCTCGCCGAGCGCGACCTCGCCGGACTCTGGCCCCTGGTCGGCCTGCTGCTGCTCCTCGGCCTGGTCGAGTCGGCACTGTTCTACACCCGCCGGGTGGTGCTGGCCCGCCCGCTGGCCGGGCTGGAGACGGCGATGCGCGGGGACCTCTTCGCCAAGCTCCAGCGGCTGCCGGTCTCCTTCCACGACCGCTGGGGCTCCGGCCAGTTGCTCTCCCGGGCCACCGCCGACATGTACACCATGCGGCTGTTCCTGGCCTTCCCGCTGGTCTTCCTGATCGTCAACTCGGTGATGTTCCTGGCCGGCACGGTGCTGATGTTCACCCAGGACTGGCGGCTCGCCCTGATCGCCCTGATCCCGGTCGTCCCGCTGTTCGTGGTCACCCGGCGGTTCGAGACCGGCTACTCCGGCGCCACCCGGCGCGCCCAGGACCAGAACGGGGACCTCGCCACCGTGGTCGAGGAGTCCGTCCTCGGCATCCGCATCCTCAAGGCCTTCGGCCGCCACCGCTCGATGGCCGAGCGCTTCCGCGCCCAGTCCCAGGAGCTGCGCCGCACCGAGCTGCGCAAGGCGCACCTGCTCGCCAACCTGTGGGCGATCACCGTCGGCCTGCCGGAGATCGCGCTGGGCTGCGCCCTCGCCGTCGGCGCCTACCTGGTGGCGAACGACGGCCTGAGCGCCGGCACCCTGGTCGCCTTCCTCTCCACCGCGCTCGCGCTGCGCTGGCCCGTCGAGTCGCTCGGCTGGCTGCTCGCCTACGGCAACGACGCGGCCACCGCCACCGACCGCTTCTTCGAAGTGATGGACGAGCCGGAGACCCCGGACCCGGGCACCGCCGCCGAACTCGCCGCCGCGGACGGCATCCGCTTCACCGGCGTCCGCTTCCGCTACCCCGACGCCCCCGGGGACAGCCCCGACCTGCTGGCCGGCATCGACCTGCACGTCCGCAGCGGCGAGACGATGGCCCTGGTCGGCGCCACCGGCAGCGGCAAGACCACGCTCACCGCCCTGCTCCCCCGCCTGTACGACGCCACCGCCGGCACCATCACGCTGGACGGCCGGGACGTCCGCGAGCTGCCCCGGCAGCGGCTGCGCGAACTCGTCGCGGTCGCCTTCGAGGAGCCCACCCTGTTCTCCGCCACCGTCCGGGAGAACGTCCTGATGGGCGCCCCGGGCGCCGGCGAGGAGCAGCTGCGCACCGCCCTCGCCACCGCCCAGGCCGGCTTCGTCGAGAAGCTCCCGCAGGGCCCGGACACCGAGGTCGGCGAGCAGGGACTGAGCCTGTCCGGCGGCCAGCGCCAGCGCCTCGCGCTGGCCCGCGCGGTGGTCGGCGACCCGGCCTTCCTGGTGCTGGACGACCCGCTCTCCGCCCTGGACGTGCACACCGAGGCCCTGGTCGAGCGGGCGCTGCGCGAGGTCCTCGGCACCACCACCGCCCTGGTCGTCGCCCACCGCCCCAGCACCGTGCTGCTCGCCGACCGGGTCGCGGTGCTGGCCGACGGCCGGATCGCGGCCGTCGGCACCCACCAGGAACTGCTGCGCGACTGCGCGCACTACCGAGAACTGATGTCGGGCGAGGCCGCCCCGGTGCCCGAGGGCTCCCTCGCGTCGAAAGGAGGGCGCGCATGACCACCACCGCCGAACCCGTCCGGACCGGGCCCGCCGAGCCGGCCGAGGAGGAGCTGCCCGCGCCTCCCGCCGACGAGGAGGACATCCCCGTCCCACCGGGCGCGCCCCGGGCGCTGCTGCGCTCGCTGCTCGGCCCCCACCGGGCCCGGATCACCATCGCGATGGTGATCATCCTGGTCCAGCAGGCCGCGCTCCAGACCGGACCGTTGCTGGTCGCGGTGGCGATGGACCGCGGCATCCCGGCGCTGCGCGAGCACGACTCCGGCCCGCTGATCGCGGTGGTCGCGGCCTACCTGTTCTGCGCGCTGCTCAGCCCGGTGCTGCAGTGGGCGTTCATCAAGATCAGCGCCCGGGTCAACCAGGACATCGTGCTGGAGCTGCGCGGCCGGATCTTCCGGCACGCCCAGCGGCTCAGCCTGGACTTCCACGAGCGCTACACCTCGGGCCGGATCATCTCCCGCGCCACCAGCGACATCGACGCGCTGCGCGAGCTGCTCTCCGAGGGCCTGCAGGAGCTGCTGACGGTCTTCCTGTCGGTCTGCTACATCTCGGTGCTGCTGCTGGTGCTGGACTGGCGGCTCGGCCTGGTCTCGCTGGCGGCCTTCCTGCCGCTGGCCCTGATCGCCCGCTCCTTCCGCCGCCGCTCGCGCCGGGTCTACCGGCGCTCGCGCACCTCGGCGGCCTCGCTGATCGTCCGCTTCACCGAGACCATGAACGGCATCCGTCCGGTGCAGGCCTTCCGCCGCGAGAAGGCCAACGACGCCGCCTTCGCCGTGGTCAACCAGCAGTCCGCCACCGCGACGGCGGACGGCCTGCTGGAGATCGCCCGCTACGTCGGCCTCTCCCGCGCCACCGCCAACCTGTGGACCACCGGCGTGGTGCTGCTCGGCGCCTACCTGGTCGTGGACGACGCGCTGGAGCTGGGTGTGCTCACCGCCTTCGCGCTCTACCTGCGCCGGCTCTTCGACCCGATCGACCAGCTGGCGATGTTCCTGAACAGCTACCAGTCGGCCGCCGCCGCCCTGGAGAAGATCTCCGGCCTGCTCGCCCACGAGCCGACCGTCGCCGAGCCGGCCGAGCCCGTCGAGCTGCCCCGGGCCGACGGCAAGGGCCGGGCGGTGGCCTTCGAGGGCACCCGCTTCGCCTACCGGACCGGCAAGGAGGTGCTGCCGCCCTTCGACCTGTCGATCCCGGCCGGGCAGACGGTGGCGGTGGTCGGCGCGACCGGCGCGGGCAAGTCGACGGTCGCCAAGCTGCTGGCCCGCTTCTACGACCCGACCGACGGCCGGATCCGGCTGGACGGCGTGGAACTGCGCGACCTGGCCACCCCCGAACTGCGGCGCGGGGTGGTGATGGTCACCCAGGAGTCCTTCCTGTTCTCCGGCACCGTCGCCGAGAACATCGCGATCGGCCGCCCCGGCGCCACCCGCGCGGAGGTCGAGCAGGCCGCCCGCGACATCGGCGCGTACGAGTTCATCGCCGCCCTGCCGGACGGCTTCGACACCGACGTGCGCAAGCGCGGCGGCCGGATCTCGGCCGGCCAGCGCCAGCTGGTGGCCTTCGCCCGCGCCCTGCTGGCCGACCCGGCGGTGCTGATCCTGGACGAGGCGACCAGCTCGCTGGACGTCCCCGGGGAGCAGGCCGTGCAGCGGGCGATGCGCACCGTGCTGGCCGGCCGGACGGCGGTGATCATCGCCCACCGGCTCTCCACCGTGGAGATCGCCGACCGTGTCCTGGTGATGGATCAGGGCCGGATCGTGGAAGATGGCTCCCCACAGGAGCTGATCGACGGCTCCGGCCGTTTCGCCGCCCTCCACCGGGCCTGGCGGGACAGCCTGGTCTAGGGTCCGGCTCCGGGCCCCATGAATGTGCCCGCCCGGGTGCGCCGTCACGCACCCGGCCGGGCCTCCCCACTTCCCGACCGGACCTACGGGCCCGGCCGCGGCCGCGGTTCACGGCCGCCCCGCGGGCCGCCGCCGTCCCCGCCGGGACGCACGGCAGCCGCCCGCGGGGTCAGCGCAGCAGTCCGGCGTCCATCCCGGCCGACTCGGCCGGCAGGGCGACCAGCCCCAGCTCGGCCGGCGAGGCCAGCCGGGGGTGCGCGGGCAGCACCCGGACGGTGTAGCCGAACGGGCCGGTCCGGCACAGCTCCAACGAGCCCTCGTAGCGGGTGCGGCCGTCCAGGTCCGGCCCGCCGACCGGCTTGAGGGCGAGCAGGCAGGCGTCCGAGATCCGGTCCCGTTCGTCCACCCGGCCGGAGACCGCCTGCACCTCGACGTCGCCCGGTTCCAGCGTCCCGAGCGCGACCTGCACCCGCAGCGCCAGCGAGCTGCCCAGCTCCTGCGCCTCGGCCGGGCAGTCCGCCTCGACGTGCTCGACCCGGACGGCCGGCCACGCCTCCCGGACCTTCGCCTTCCAGACCGCCAGCTCGCGCGCGCCCGTGAACCGCCCGGTCGCGTGCTGCCCAGCCAGCTCCCGCTGGGCCTGCGCCGCCGGGGCGTACAGCCGTTCGACGTACTCCCGGACCATCCGCCCGGCCAGCACCTTGGGCCCGAGGGTGACCAGGGTGTGCCGGACCATGGCGATCCACTGCTGCGGCAGCCCGTCGGCGTCCCGGTCGTAGAACCGGGCGGCGACCTGGTTCTCGATCAGGTCGTAGAGCGCGGCCGCCTCGATGTCGTCGCGCCGCTCGGCCTCGCCACTGTCCGGGTCGAGCGCCCCGCCGCTCTCGTCGGCGGTGGGGATCGCCCAGCCGTTGCGGCCGTCGAACCACTCGTCCCACCAGCCGTCCAGGACGGACAGGTTGAGGCAGCCGTTGAGCGCGGCCTTCATCCCGGAGGTGCCGCAGGCCTCCAGCGGGCGCAGCGGGTTGTTCAGCCAGACGTCGCAGCCCGGGTAGAGGCGCTGGGCCATCGCCATGTCGTAGTCCGGCAGGAAGACGATCCGGTGCCGCACCGCCGGATCGTCGGCGAAGGCGACCATCTGCTGGATCAGCCGCTTGCCGCCGTCGTCGGCCGGGTGGGCCTTGCCGGCGACGACGATCTGCACCGGCCGGGTGGGGTGCAGCAGCAGTCCGCGCAGCCGCTCCGGGTCGCGCAGCATCAGGGTGAGCCGCTTGTACGAGGGCACCCGGCGGGCGAAGCCGATGGTGAGCACGTCGGGGTCGAGCACCGAGGAGACCCAGCCGAGCTCGGCCGCGCCGGCCCCGCGCCGGCGCCAGGAGGCGTGCAGCCGGCGGCGGGCCTCCTCCACCAGCTGGGCCCGCAGGGTGCGCCGCAGCTCCCAGACCTCGGTGTTGCCGATGCGTTCCAGTCCGCTCCAGCGCCGGGTCTCGCCGGTGGTCATCGCTTCCTCGGCGCGCTCGGCGCCGAGTTCGGCGGCGCCGAGCCGGACCACCGCCGGGTCGATCCAGGTGGCGGCGTGCACGCCGTTGGTGACCGAGGTGATCGGCACCTCCGCGGGGTCGAAGCCGGGCCACAGGCCGTTGAACATCGAGCGGCTGACCTCGCCGTGCAGGGTGGAGACCCCGTTGGCGCGCTGGGCGAGCCGCAGTCCCATGGCGGCCATGTTGAAGAGCTTCGGGTCCCCGTCGGGCCAGCTCTCGGCGCCGAGCGCGAGCACCTGGTCGACCGGTACGCCCGGCAGCGTGGCGTCGCCGCCGAAGTGGCGGGCGACCAGCTCGCGGTCGAAGCGGTCGATGCCGGCCGGGACGGGCGTGTGGGTGGTGAAGAGGGTGCCGGCCCGGACGGCCTCCAGGGCGGCGGCGAAGTCGAGGCCGGCCCGGCCGTCGGCGATCAGTTCGCGGATGCGTTCGACGCCGAGGAAGCCGGCGTGGCCCTCGTTGGTGTGGAAGACGTCGGGGGCGGGGTGCCCGGTGAGCCGGCAGTAGGTTCGCACCGCCCGGACGCCGCCGATGCCGAGCAGCATCTCCTGGAGCAGCCGGTGCTCGCTGCCGCCGCCGTACAGCCGGTCGGTGACGTCCCGCTCGGCCGGCGAGTTGGCCTCGATGTCGGAGTCGAGCAGCAGCAGCGGGACCCGCCCGACCTGGGCCTTCCAGATGTGGGCGGCCAGGGTGCGGCCGCCGGGCAGGGCGAGGTCGACCCGGCCGGGGGTGCCGTCGGCCTCCCGCAGCAGGCTGACCGCGAGTTCGTCCGGATCGAGCAGCGGATAGCGCTCCTGCTGCCAGCCGTCCCGGCTCAGGGACTGCCGGAAGTAGCCGTGGCGGTAGAACAGGCCGACGCCGACGACCGGCACGCCGAGGTCGCTGGCGGCCTTGAGGTGGTCGCCGGCCAGGATGCCGAGGCCGCCGGAGTACTGGGGCAGCGCGGCGGCGATGCCGTACTCGGGCGAGAAGTAGGCGATCGCGGCGGGCAGCGGGGCGGCGTCGGACTGCTGCCGGTTCTGGTACCAGCGGGGGCCGGTGAGGTACTCGCGCAGGTCGTCGGCGAGGTCGCCGAGTCTGCGCAGGAAGCGCCGGTCCGTGGCGAGTGCGGCCAGTCGGGCGGCCGGGACCTCCCCGAGCAGCCGTACCGGGTCCTCGCCGGTCGCGGCCCAGACCTCCGGGTCCACGGACCGGAAGAGGTCCCTGGTCTCGGGGTGCCAGGACCAGCGCAGGTTGAGGGCCAGCTCGTGCAACGGCTGGAGTTGTTCGGGCAGGACGGTGCGGACGGTGAATCTGCGGATTGCCTTCACGGCGTGAAGCGTAGCCTCGGCGGTCGGCCCGACAGTGCGTCAAGTGGGCTATTGGGCATCCGTTCGGGCTATTGATGAGATCGCATTCGGCGCATTGGTCTGCACGAGGGGCGCGCGAGGCGCACATTTCGGGGGCCCGCGCTACCAATACGTGAACTCTTCGGTACGACTCCATTTCCGGGGGCCCGTCCACCCGGGAGAAGGCCCGAAACTACTGTCGTACCGCTGCAAAAACCTTGTCGCCGGTGCGAGGATGACCGAAGGTCGTTGGTGCTGTGGGGAGAGCGACGACGGGTGGCGTCCCCCGCGAAGCAGCACGTCCGAATCCTTTTCGTGTTGGCCGTTCCCGTCCTTCTTAGCCCATTCGGCGCTCACCGCGCACGGACGCGTGTCCTGACGCCCGGCCCGCTCGTTCACGGGTGGACCGGGTCGGCCGGGGCGTGGCCCGCGCAGGCGTGCGCCGGGACGCACACGGGCTCCGGGGCGTCCCACCACCGGCTCGGCGGGCGCCGGGCAGGTTGCCGGGAACAGCGGCGCGGGCAGGCTCCGGTGGCACGTCCTCCCCACCCAGCAGTCCTCCGGTACTCCCCCGGCCCGACCCCGGCCCGCGGGGAGCTGCCGCCGATCTCGGGCAGGAGCTTGGCATGCACGGCGACACGCGGGACCAGTCCACACCGGTGGCCGAAGGCCTCGACGCAGCGGTCGCGGAATCCGCCGGACGGATGGATTCTGACACTCGGACAGATCCGGCGATGCCGGCGCCGAGGGCGTCCGGGGCGGTCGGTGGCGGATCCTCCGAAGCCCAGCCCCCCGCGGCACAGCCCTCCGCGACCCGACACCCCGGAAGCGAGGAGGACCGGACCGCGGCGCCCCGCCGGCGCACCACCACGCGCCGCACCACCGCCACCGCGTCGGCCACCACCCCGAAGGCCGGCACCGGGGCCGATCCCGCGCCGCGCCGCCGGACGGCCGCAGCCAAGGCGCCCGCCGAACCGGCGGCCGCCCGCCGGACCGCGGCCGAACCCGCCGGGAGGACCGTCGGCAAGGCCGCCGCCAAGCCCTCCGCCAAGCCCTCCGCCAAGCCCTCCGCCCGCAAGACGACAGAGAGCGACACCGTGATCGGCCGCATCCCCGTCCTGGACGTCAGTCCCCTCGTCGACGCCGGCCGCCGCCCGGCCAAGGCCGTCGTCGGCGAGACCTTCCCGGTCACCGCGACCGTCTTCCGCGAGGGCCACGACGCCGTCAACGCCAACGTGGTGCTGCGCGACCCGCGCGGCCGCAGCGGCCCGTGGACGCCGATGCGCGAACTGGCCGAGGGCACCGACCGCTGGGGCGCGTACGTCACCCCGACCGCGCCCGGGCGCTGGTCGTACCTGGTGGAGGCGTGGAGCGACCCGGTCGCCACCTGGCGCAAGACCGCCGCGGTGAAGCTGCCCGCCGGGATCGACACCGCGCTGGTCCTGGAGGAGGGCGCCCGGCTGCTGGAGCGGGCCGCGGCCGGGGTGCCCAAGAAGGAGGGCCGCGCCGACCTGCTGGCCGCCGCCGACGCGCTGCGCGACCCGACCATGCCGCCGCTGTCCCGGCTGGCCGCCGCGCTCGCCCCCGAGGTGCTCGACGTGCTGGTCCGCCACCCGCTGCGCGAGCTGCTCAGCGCCTCCCGCCCGCTGCCGCTCCAGGTGGACCGCGAGCGCGCGCTGTTCGGCTCCTGGTACGAGTTCTTCCCCCGCTCGGAGGGCGCCGTGGTGGACCCGACCGGCGTCGAGCCGCCGCGCCCGGGCAACCTGCGCACCGCCGCCGAGCGGCTGCCGGCCGTCGCCGCGATGGGCTTCGACGTGGTCTACCTGCCGCCGGTCCACCCGATCGGCCGTGCCTTCCGCAAGGGCCCGGACAACACCCTGACGGCCGGTCCGCACGACGTCGGCTCGCCCTGGGCGATCGGCTCCCCCGAGGGCGGCCACGACGCGGTCCACCCGGACCTCGGCACCATCGAGGACTTCGACCACTTCGTCGCCGAGGCCAACGCGCTGCACCTGGAGGTGGCGCTGGACTTCGCCCTCCAGTGCTCCCCCGACCACCCCTGGGTGAACAAGCACCCGGAATGGTTCAGCCACCGCGCGGACGGCACCATCGCGTACGCCGAGAATCCGCCGAAGAAGTACCAGGACATCTTTCCGGTCAACTTCGACCAGGACATGGACGGAATCGTCAAGGAAACCATCCGGATCCTCCGGTTCTGGATGTCCCACGGCATCCGGATCTTCCGGGTCGACAACCCGCACACCAAACCGGTGGCGTTCTGGGAGAAGGTGCTCGCCGACGTCGCCCGGACCGACCCCGACGTCGTGTTCCTGGCGGAGGCCTTCACCCGCCCGGCGATGATGCACACCCTGGCGAAGATCGGATTCCACCAGTCGTACACGTACTTCACCTGGCGCACCACCAAACCGGAACTCACCGAGTACCTCACCGAACTCACCGGTGACGCCGCCGCCTACATGCGGCCCAACTTCTTCGCCAACACCCCGGACATCCTGCACGCGTACCTCCAGCACGGCGGCCGGGCCGCCTTCGCGGTCCGCGCGGTGCTCGCCGCCACCCTCTCCCCCAGCTACGGCGTCTACGCCGGCTACGAGCTGTACGAGGACGAGCCGGCCCACCCGGGCTCCGAGGAGTACCTCCACTCGGAGAAGTACGAACTGCGCCCGCGCGACTGGAGCCGCACCGACACCCTGGCCCCGCTGCTGACCGTGCTGAACCGGCTGCGCCGCCGCCACCCCGCCCTCCAGCAGCTGCGCGACCTGCGCTTCCACCCCACCGACAACGACCAGGTGCTCGCCTACTCCAAGACCGCGACCACCCCCGAGGGGCTCACCGACCAGGTCATCACCGTGGTGAACCTCGACCCGCACCACGTCCAGGAGGCCACCGTCACGCTGGACGGCGACGGCCCGTACGCGGTGCACGACGAGCTCACCGGCGCCGTCTTCACCTGGGGCCGGCACAACTACGTCCGGCTCGATCCCTCAGCCGAGCCGGCTCACCTCCTCACGGTTCGGAGGAACCCAGCGTGACAGTGAACGAGCCCGTCCCCGACACCTTCCCCGAGACCTCGAAGAAGACGCTCGACCCCGACTGGTTCAAGCGTGCGGTCTTCTACGAGGTGCTGGTGCGGTCCTTCCAGGACAGCAACGGCGACGGGGTCGGGGACCTCAAGGGGCTCACGGCCAAGCTCGACTACCTCCAGTGGCTCGGGATCGACTGCCTCTGGCTCCCCCCGTTCTTCGCCTCGCCCCTGCGCGACGGCGGGTACGACGTGTCCGACTACACCTCGGTGCTGCCGGAGTTCGGCGACCTCGCCGACTTCATGGAGTTCGTCGACGCCGCCCACGCCCGCGGCATGCGCATCGTCATCGACTTCGTCATGAACCACACCAGCGACCAGCACCCGTGGTTCCAGGCCTCCCGGACGGACCCGGACGGGCCGTACGGCGACTTCTACATGTGGGCCGACGACGACAAGCAGTACCCGGACGCCCGGATCATCTTCGTCGACACCGAGACGTCCAACTGGACCTACGACCCCGTCCGCAAGCAGTACTTCTGGCACCGCTTCTTCTCGCACCAGCCGGATCTCAACTACGACAACCCCCGGGTCCAGGACGAGATGATCGCCGGGCTGCGGTTCTGGCTCGACCTCGGCATCGACGGCTTCCGGCTGGACGCGGTGCCGTACCTGTTCGCCCGCGAGGGCACCAACTGCGAGAACCTGCCGGAGACCCACGAGTTCCTCCAACGGGTCCGCAAGGAGATCGACGCCAACTATCCGGACACCGTGCTGCTCGCCGAGGCGAACCAGTGGCCGGAGGACGTCGTCGACTACTTCGGCGACTTCGCCTCCGGCGGCGACGAGTGCCACATGGCGTTCCACTTCCCGGTGATGCCGCGGATCTTCATGGCGGTGCGCCGGGAGTCCCGCTACCCGGTGTCGGAGATCCTCGCCAAGACCCCGCAGATCCCCGGCGGCTGCCAGTGGGGCATCTTCCTGCGCAACCACGACGAGCTGACCCTGGAGATGGTCACCGACGAGGAGCGCGACTACATGTACGCGGAGTACGCCAAGGACCCGCGGATGCGCGCCAACGTGGGCATCCGCCGCCGGCTCGCCCCGCTGCTGGAGAACGACCGCAACCAGATCGAGCTGTTCACCGCCCTGCTGCTCTCCCTGCCCGGCTCCCCGGTGCTCTACTACGGGGACGAGATCGGCATGGGCGACAACATCTGGCTCGGCGACCGGGACGGCGTGCGCACCCCGATGCAGTGGACCCCGGACCGCAACGCGGGTTTCTCCTCCGCCGACCCGGGCAGGCTCAGTCTGCCGCCCATCATGGACCCGGTGTACGGCTACCAGGTGACCAACGTCGAGGCGCAGCAGAGCAGTTCGAGTTCGCTGCTGCACTGGACGCGTCGCATGATCGAGATCCGCAAGCTCAATCCGGCGTTCGGCCTCGGCGGCTACGCCGAACTGCCCTCCAGCAACCCCGCCGTACTGGCCTTCGTGCGCGAGCACGAGGGGGACCTGGTCATGTGCGTGAACAACTTCTCGCGGTTCGCGCAGCCGACCGAGCTGGACCTGCGGCAGTACGGCGGGCGGTATCCGGTCGAGCTGATCGGCGGGGTGCGCTTCCCGTCGATCGGCGAGTGGCCCTACCTGCTCACCCTGGCCGGGCACGGCTTCTACTGGTTCCAGCTCCGGCAGCCCCCGCGCCTGAGCGGGACCAGGCGATCGAAGTAACGATCCGCCGCACGCCGCACACCAGCGTGAACAGCACCATCAGACCCTCCGGGGGCGCGAGTTGAACCCCCGCGCCCCCGGAGTTCTCTGCACCACCGCGTACGGAGAACAGCCCAACGGCCACCCACACGAAGGCGTGACACCCGAGCCGTGCTCGCGTGCCGCGACCGCCGCGCCGCCGCAATCCGGAAGACTGACGGACCCGGCCACGACCCGTCGGGCAGTCCGCGTGCTTCCGGGGAAAGGGAGCCATGTCCGAAATCTCCCGTTCTCAAGCCCACCTCCAGGACGGCGCCCCCGCCGGTTCCGCCGCCGCGGCGGGCACCCGGGGCGCCGGGGTCCGGAGAACCGCCCTGGGCGTCAGCGAACTCGTCCAGGCGGCCCTGCCGCTGATCGCGGCGTGGCTGCCCACCCAGCGCTGGTACGCCGGCAAGGGGCGGCCCATCACCGGCCTCACCCCGGTGGTCGGCACCCCGCTGCAGGTCGGCGACCCGGCCCTGCTCCACCTGTTGCTACGGGTCGAGCACGCCACCACGGCCGGCGCCCCGCACGGCGACATCTACCAACTGCTGCTCGGCATCCGCTCCGGCGGGCTCGGGGACATCGGGCCCGGCGCCGTACTCGGCCGGCTCAGCCAGGGCCCGTACGACGGCGCGACCCTCTACGACGCGGTGCACGACCCGGAACTCACCGGGCGGCTGCTGGAACACCTGGCCACCGGCGACCGCTTCGGCGCGCTGTCCTTCCGCCGCACCCCCGGCTCGGGGCTGCCCGCCAACCTCCCCGGCCGCGCCTCCACCGCCGAGCAGTCCAACAGCTCGGTCATCTACGGCACCTCGTACATCCTCAAGCTGTTCCGCCGCATCCACCCCGGCACCAACCCCGACCTCGAACTCTCGCTCGCGCTCTCCCGGGCCGGGTCCACCCGCATCCCCCGGGTCGCCGCCTGGTTCGAGAGCCGGATGGAGCGCGCCGAGCCCGCCACCCTCGGGCTGCTGCAGCGCTACCTGCCGGACGCCGAGGACGGCTGGGAACTGGCCCTCGACCAGGTCGGCCGGCTCAAGGGCGACCGGTCCCCGGGCAACTTCGCCATCGAGGCGCACCGGCTCGGCCGGGCCACCGCCGAGGTGCACCGGGTGCTGGCCCGCTCGATGCCGGTCGCCCGGCTCGACCGCACCCAGACCGGACGCCTGGCCGGCGCGATGGCCGACCGGCTGGACAGCGCCGTGGCCGCCGTCCCCGGGCTGCTGCGCTTCCGGGCCGCGCTGCGCGCCGCCTTCCAGCAGCTCGCCGACGCCCACCCGGACGGTCTGCCGGTCCAGCGCATCCACGGCGACCTGCACCTCGGACAGGCGATGCGCACCCCGCACGGCTGGGTGCTGCTGGACTTCGAGGGCGAGCCGGCCAAGTCCGTCAACGAGCGCCGCGAGCCGCAGCCGGCCCTGCGCGACGTCGCCGCGATGCTGCGCTCCTTCGACTACGCGGCCGCCCACCTGCTGGCCGGCGGCCCGGTCGACCCGGAGCTGGCCCACCTGGCCGCCGCCTGGGCCCAGCGCAACCGCACCGCCTACTGCGCCGGCTACACCGCCGGCGGCGGCGCCGACCCGGCCGCCTCGCCGGAGCTGATGCGCGCGCTGGAGATCGACAAGGCGGTGTACGAGGTGGTGTACGAGGCCCGGCACCGGCCTAGCTGGCTGCCGATCCCGCTGGCCGCGATCAACCGGCTGGCCCTGTCCGTCTGACCCCCCGCTTCCTGTACCGCCCGCAGGAGTTCGCCCACCCCCGTCGCAGGAGGACCCCGCCGTGACGCCGATCGACCCGACCGGCCGCCCCACCCGCACCGTACCGGCCACCTTCCTGGCCGGACCGCTCCCAGCCGAAGGGCGGGCGGCCGAAGGGCGCGCCGGCCACGACCGCGAAGCGCGCCGGGCGACCGAGGAGGAGGATGCCGGGACCGCCTCCGAGCCTCCGCCCCCGCCCCGATCCGCCCCCCGGCCCGCCGCCGGAGAACCCCGGGAGGCCGGACGCCCGGCCCCCGCCGGGGCGCTGCGGCTGCCCGAGGCACCGTTGCCGCCGTCCGAGGTGGACCGGCTGGTCGGCGGGCAGCACCACGACCCGCACGCCCTGCTCGGCGCACACCCGGTGCTCGGCGGCACGGCGATCCGGGTGCTGCGCCCGTTCGCCGAACGGGTGGTCGTGGAGACCACCCAGGGGCCGGCCGAACTCACCCACCAGCAGGGCGGACTCTTCACCGGCCTGGTGGCCGGCGGCGATCCGCCGGACTACACCCTGCTGGTGACGTACCCCGACGGCGAGCCGCTGCGCCAGCACGACGGCTACCGCACCCCGCCCACCCTCGGCGAACTCGACCTGCACCTGATCTCCGAGGGCCGGCACGAACAGCTGTGGCGGGCGCTCGGCTCGCACGTGCGCACCGTCGACGGCGTGGCCGGCACCGCCTTCGCGGTCTGGGCGCCGAACGCCGCCGGGGTACGGCTGATCGGCGACTTCAACCACTGGAACGGCACCGGGCACCCGATGCGCTCGCTCGGCTCGTCCGGGATCTGGGAACTGTTCGTCCCCGGCCTGGCCGAGGGCGCCACCTACAAGTACGAGGTGCACACCCGGCAGGGCTGGGTGCTGGACAAGGCCGACCCGCTCGCCCGGGCCGCCCAGTGCCCGCCCGGCACCGCCTCGGTGGTCACCTCCTCCGACCACACGTGGCAGGACGGCGAGTGGATGGCCCGCCGGGCCCGCTCGGCGCACCACCGGGCACCGATGTCGGTGTACGAGCTGCACCTGCCGTCCTGGCGCCCGGACCTCACCACCTACCACGCCATCGCCGAGGAACTGCCGCGCTACCTCCAGGAGTTGAACTTCACCCACGTGGAGTTCATGCCGGTGATGGAGCACCCCTTCGGCGGCTCCTGGGGCTACCAGGTGTCCGGCTACTACGCCCCCACCGCCCGGCTCGGCGGCCCCGACGACTTCCGCCACCTGGTGGACACCCTGCACCGGCACGGCATCGGCGTGATCGTCGACTGGGTGCCCGCGCACTTCCCCAAGGACGACTTCGCGCTCGCCCGCTTCGACGGCGAGCCGCTGTACGAGCCGGCCGACCCGCAGCGCGCCGAGCACCCGGACTGGGGGACGCTGGAGTTCGACTACGGCCGCAAGGAGGTGCGCAACTTCCTGGTCGCCAACGCGGTGTACTGGTGCGAGGAGTTCCACATCGACGGCCTGCGGGTGGACGCCGTCGCCTCGATGCTCTACCTCGACTACTCCCGCGAGGGCGGCGACTGGACGCCCAACCAGTACGGCGGCCGGGAGAACCTCGACGCGGCCTCCTTCCTCCAGGAGATGAACGCCACCGTCTACCGCCGCTGCCCGGGCGTGATCACCATCGCCGAGGAGTCCACCGCCTGGGACGGGGTCACCCGGCCCACCGACGCCGGCGGCCTCGGCTTCGGGCTGAAGTGGAACATGGGCTGGATGCACGACTCGCTGGTCTACATCTCCAAGGAGCCGGTGCACCGCAAGTACCACCACAACGAGATCACCTTCTCGATGGTGTACGCCTACTCGGAGAACTACGTCCTGCCGATCTCCCACGACGAGGTGGTGCACGGCAAGCAGGCGCTGGTCTCCAAGATGCCCGGCGACTGGTGGCAGCAGCGCGCCAACCACCGCGCCTACCTCGGCTTCATGTGGTCCCACCCCGGCAAGCAACTGCTGTTCATGGGACAGGAGTTCGCCCAGGGTGCGGAGTGGGACCACGAGCAGGGCCCGCAGTGGTGGGTGCTCGACGAGCAGTGGCCGGCCCACCGGGACCACCTCGGGGTGCGCCGGCTGGTCGGCGACCTCAACCGGTGCTACCTCGACACCCCGGCACTGTGGGAGCTGGACACCGTCCCGGACGGCTTCCGCTGGCTCGACGGCGGCGCCGCCGAGGACAACCTGCTCTCCTTCGTCCGGTACGCGGCCGACGGCTCGCCGCTGGTCGCGGTCTGCAACTTCTCGCCGGTCGTCCGGCACGGGCACCGGGTCGGCCTGCCCCGGCTGGCGGGCCGCGAGCAGCTCTGGGAGGAGGCACTGAACACCGACGCCGAGGAGTACGGCGGCAGCGGCGTCGGCAACTCCCACCCGGTCAAGGCCGAGCCGGTGGCGTGGGACGGCCAGCCCCGCTCCGCCGAACTGGTCCTCCCCCCGCTCTCCACCGTCTGGCTCCGCCCCGCCCGCTGAGCGCCGCGCGGCCGGGGCCCGCGCACGACGAGGCCCCGGGTGCCCGCCCCACCGGGCGGGCACCCGGGAGGGACCTCCGCCCCTTGCCCGAACCCCGCCGCTCTGCTCGCGGACGGCCGTTCGGGGTGCGAAGGTATGGTCGATATGACCACTTTCCGAGACGACGGGACGGAGACACCCACGTGGCGCGCAGCGTGTACGTGACCGGTATCGACCGGGGGGACGGCCGCCAGGCGGTCGAACTCGGGGTCATGGAACTGCTCACCCGCCAGGTGGACCGGGTCGGGGTGTTCCGCCCACTGGTGCACGCCGCCGCGCCCGGGCGGCCGGGCTCCGACCACGTGGTCGAGCTGCTGCACGGCCGCTACCGGATCGACCTGCCGAGCACCGAGCTGTACGGCCTCACCTACGAGGAGGCCGCCACGCTCCAGGCCGCCATGGGGCAGGACGAGCTGGTCTCCGTCCTGGTCGACCGCTTCCACGCGCTGGAGCGGCGCTGCCAGGCCGTGCTGGTGCTCGGCACCGACTTCTCCGACACCAGCATCCCGGACGAACTGGCCTTCAACGCCCGCCTGGCCAACGAGTTCGGCGCCGCCGTGCTGCCCGTGGTCGGCGGGCACGGCGCGGACGCCGAGACGGTCGTCGCCGAGGTCCGCAACGCCCACCGGGCGTACACCGACCTCGGCTGCCAGACCCTCGCGATGATCGCCAACCGGGTCTCCCCCGGCGCCGAGCAGCGGATCCGGCAGACCCTCACCGAGAAGCTGCCGATCCCCGCCTACGTCATCCCGGAGGAGCCGGCCCTGGCCGCGCCCACCGTCGCCCAGCTGGTCGAGGCGACCGGCGCCGAGGTGCTGCTCGGGGACGCCGCCGGCCTCGCCCGGGACGTGCGCGGCTACGTCTTCGGCGGCGCCATGCTGCCGACCTTCCTGGACGCGCTGACCGAAGGCGCGCTGGTGGTCACCCCCGGGGACCGCGCCGACCTGGTGATCGGCTCGCTGGCCGCGCACGCCGCCGGCGCCCCGCCGATCGCCGGCGTGCTGCTGACGCTCGGCCAGCACCCCGGCCCCAACGTGATGGCACTGGCCGCCCGACTCGCCCCCGGCACCCCGGTCGCCGTCGTCCCCGAGGGCAGCTGGCCCACCGCCGCCCATCTGACCCACCTGGAGGGCAAGCTCACCCCGGCCAGCCCCCGGAAGGCCGAGATCGCCCTCGGTCTCTTCGAACTGCACGTCGACACCGCCGAGTTGACCAACCTGATCGAGGTCGGCCGGTCCGACCGGGTCACCCCGATGATGTTCGAGCACGAGCTGCTGGAGCGCGCCCGGGGCGCCCGCCGGCACGTCGTCCTGCCCGAGGGCACCGAGGAGCGGGTGCTGCGCGCCGCCGAGATCCTGCTGCGCCGCAACATCTGCGACCTCACCCTGCTCGGCGAGGTGGACGCCGTCCGCCGCAAGGCCTCGGCCCTGAGCATCGCCCTCCCCGACGCGGGCACGGCTCCCGGCCACCAGGCCGGGGGGAACCCGGCCGCCGACCGGGCCCAGGTGCGGATCGTCGACCCGGCCACCAGCCCGCTGCGCCGCCAGTTCGCCGAGCTGTACGCGAAGCTGCGCGCCCACAAGGGGATGACCGTCGAGCTGGCGCTGGACGTGGTCACCGACGTCTCGTACTTCGGCACCCTGATGGTCCAGGAGGGCATCGCGGACGGCATGGTCTCCGGCGCGGCGCACTCCACCGCCGCCACCATCCGGCCCGCCTTCGAGGTGATCAAGACCTCGCCGGGCGCCTCGATCGTCTCCTCGGTCTTCTTCATGTGCCTGGCCGACCGGGTGCTGGTGTACGGCGACTGCGCCGTCAACCCGGACCCGGACGCCCAGCAGCTGGCCGACATCGCCATCCAATCGGCCGCCACCGCCGCCCAGTTCGGGGTGGAGCCGCGGGTCGCGATGCTCTCGTACTCGACCGGCACCTCCGGCTCCGGCGCCGACGTCGACAAGGTCCGCAAGGCCACCGAGCTGGTCCGCGAGCTGCGGCCGGACATCCTGGTCGAGGGCCCGATCCAGTACGACGCGGCGGTGGACGCCCACGTCGCGGCCACCAAACTGCCGGGCTCCCCGGTCGCCGGGCGGGCCACCGTGCTGATCTTCCCGGACCTCAACACGGGCAACAACACCTACAAGGCGGTCCAGCGTTCGGCCGGCGCGGTCGCGGTCGGGCCGGTGCTCCAGGGGCTGCGCAAGCCCGTCAACGACCTCTCCCGCGGGGCGCTGGTGCAGGACATCGTCAACACCGTCGCGATCACCGCCATCCAGTCCCAGGACAGCAAGGAGCCCGTCGCATGAGCGAGCGCAGCGAGCGAGTCATCGGTAGGTGCGTGTTTCGCGAAGCGACCGCCGAGCGCTGCGAGGTGGACGCATGAGTGGAGGCACCCGCGTTCTCGTGCTGAACGCCGGCTCCTCGTCGGTGAAGTACCAGCTGATCGACATGCTGGACGGGGCCAAGCTGGCCGCCGGGCTGGTCGAGCGGATCGGTGAGACCGGCGGGCGGCTGGTGCACACCCCGCGCGGCGGCGAGACGCGCGAGACCGTCCAGGTCTTCCCGGACCACGCCGGCGCGCTCAAGGCCGTCGCCGAGGAGCTGTCCGCCGACGGCCTCGGGCTGGACTCCCCCGAGCTGGCCGCGATCGGCCACCGGGTGGTGCACGGCGGCCTGCGGTTCACCGAGCCGACCGTGATCACCGACGACGTGCTCCGGGAGATCCGCCGGCTGATCCCGGTCGCCCCGCTGCACAACCCGGCCAACATCACCGGCATCGAGGTGGCCCGCGCGCTGCGCCCCGACCTCCCCCAGGTGGCCGTCTTCGACACCGCCTTCCACGCCTCGATGCCCGAGTACTCGGCCCGGTACGCGATCGACAAGGCCGTCGCCGACCGGCACCGGGTGCGCCGCTACGGCTTCCACGGCACCTCGCACCAGTACGTCTCGCGGGCCACCGCGCGGCTGCTCGGCAAGGACCCGGCCGAGGTCAACGTGATCGTGCTGCACCTGGGCAACGGCGCCTCCGCCTCGGCGGTCGCCGGCGGCCGCTGCGTGGACACCTCGATGGGCCTGACCCCGCTGGAGGGCCTGGTCATGGGCACCCGCTCGGGCGACATCGACGCCGGCGTGGTGTTCCACCTGCACCGGGTCGGCGGGCTCTCCGTGGACGAGATCGACGACCTGCTCAACCGCCGCAGCGGCCTGCGCGGGCTGTGCGGCGAGAACGACATGCGCGAGATCATGCGCCGGGCCGACGAGGGGGACGCCGACGCGAAGCTGGCCTTCGACTCGTACGTCCACCGGCTGCGCAAGTACATCGGCGGCTACTACGCGGTGCTCGGCCGGGTGGACGCGATCGCGTTCACCGCCGGCGTCGGGGAGAACGCGGCGCCGGTGCGCGCGGCGGCCACCGCGGGACTGGAGGAACTGGGCATCGCCGTCGACCCGGAGCTGAACTCGGTGCGGTCCGGCGAGGCCCGGATCATCTCGCCCGAGTACGGCCGGGTGGCGGTCGCCGTGGTGCCCACCGACGAGGAGCTGGAGATCGCCCGACAGGCCTTCGCCCTGGTGCACCGGGAACGCCGGGAGTCCGAGGACTGACACGGAACCGTCTCACTCCTCGGAACTTTTCGTCGGCGATTCCTCCCGGTGCGTGCCGAATGCACCTATAACACGAACGGATAGACTGATCCATATGCGCCGAGCGAAAATTGTCTGCACCCTGGGTCCGGCGACGGACTCCTACGAACAGCTGAAGGCCATCGTCGAGGCGGGCATGAACGTCGCCCGACTGAACATGAGCCACGGCAACCACGCGGACCACGAGGAGCGGTACCGCAAGGTCCGCCAGGTCTCGGAGGACACCGGCAAGGCCATCGGCGTCCTGGCCGACCTCCAGGGTCCGAAGATCCGTCTGGCGACCTTCGCCAACGGCCCGGTGACCGTCGACAACGGCGACGAGTTCACCATCACCACCGAGGACGTCCCCGGTGACCAGCACATCTGCGGCACCACCTACAAGGGCCTGCCCGGCGACGTGAAGCCCGGCGACCCAATCCTGATCAACGACGGCGTCATCGCCCTGGAGGTCGTCAGCGTCGACGGCCCGCGGGTGAGGACCGTGGTGGTCGAGGGCGGCGTGCTCTCGAACAACAAGGGCATCAACCTGCCCGGCGCGGCCGTGAACGTGCCCGCCCTGTCCGAGAAGGACAAGGACGACCTGCGCTTCGCGCTGCGCCTGGGCGTCGACATGATCGCGCTGTCCTTCGTCCGCAACGCGGACGACGTCAAGGACGTCCACGAGGTCATGGACGAGGTCGGCATCCGGGTGCCGGTCATCGCCAAGATCGAGAAGCCGCAGGCCGTCGAGGCCATGGAGGAGATCGTCCTCGCCTTCGACGCCATCATGGTCGCCCGCGGCGACCTGGCCGTGGAGTACCCGCTGGAGCGGGTGCCGCTGGTCCAGAAGCAGCTGGTCACCCTGGCCCGCCGCAACGCCAAGCCGGTCATCGTCGCCACCCAGATGATGGAGTCGATGATCCACGCCTCGCGCCCGACCCGCGCCGAGGTCTCCGACGTCGCCAACGCCATCCTGGACGGCGCCGACGCGGTCATGCTGTCCGCCGAGTCGAGCGTCGGCAAGTACCCGGTCGAGACCGTCCGCACCATGAGCCGGATCTGCGAGAAGGCCGAGGAGGAACTGCTCTCCCAGGGCCTCCAGCCGCTCAACCCGGGCCGCAAGCCGCGCACCCAGGGCGGCTCGGTCGCCCGCGCCGCGTGCGAGCTGGGCGACTTCCTGGACGGCAGGGCGCTGGTCGCCTTCACCAAGTCCGGTGACACCGCCCGCCGGCTGTCCCGCTACCGCTCGCCGATCCCGGTGATCGCCTTCACCCCGGACACCGCCACCCGCAACCAGCTCTCGCTGAGCTGGGGCGTCGAGGCGTACGTGACGGAGCAGGTGGCCACCACGGACGCGATGGTCGCGCAGGTCGACCGGGAGCTGCTGAAGCTGGGCCGGCTCGGCGAGGGCGACACCGTCATCGTCACCGCCGGTGTCCCGGTCGGCATCCCCGGCACCACCAACATGGTGCAGGTGCACCACCTCGGCACCCGGAGCGAGTGACCGCCCGCCCGACCCGAACGCCCGTGGGGCGGTCCTCCTTCCGGAGGGCCGCCCCACGGGCCTTGCGGCGCACGCCGCCCGTCGTCCGCGCCGTCCGTCGCCGCCGCTACTTGTCGCTGTAGGGGGCGTCGTCGTTGAACATGCGCATCCCGGGGATCCGCAGGGTGCCGCCGAACTGACCGGCCTGCTTGGCGGTGACGCCGGTCAGCTCCAGGTCCAGCGGGATCGGGATGGCGCCGATCAGGTCGTACAGCCAGCGCGGCAGGGTGTCCGGGGTGAGGGTGATCTCGCCCAGGTCGATCAGGATCGGCAGGCCGAGCACCTTGGAGAGGTGGCCGGACAGCCGCTCCACGTACATGGTGACCGGGCCCTTGCGCATCGTCGAGGTGGACCCCGGGGCGCCCTGGACGTGGAAGGTGACGCCGTTGCCCTCCAGGGTGGACATGTCGAGGTTGTCGATGTCCACGCTGTCGACCACGAACTTCAGGACGCGCTTGCTGCCGGTCGGGGTCTTCACGTCGTAGACGCCGTGGAAGGCCGCGCCGTGCAGGGCGAGCCGGCTGGTCTTCAGGGTCCAGTTCTGCTCCGGGACGACGTGCCCGGGGGCGGGCGCGCCGGCGGTCAGGGACCGGGCGTCCACATCGCAGTTGGGGTTCTCGGTGGGCGTGGCGGACGGGCTGCCGGAGGCGCCCGCGGAGGGCGTCGCCGAGGCGTCCGCGGACGGCTTCGGCCTGCCGGTCGCCTTGCCGCTCGGCGCGGCGGTGGGCGTGGCGGTGGGCGAGGGCTCGTCGTCGGCCGGCCGGGTCGCGGGCGGCGCGGCCTGCGGGGCGGCGGCCCGGGCCTGCGGCTGGGCGGGCTGGGCCGGGGTGCCCGTGCCCGGGGCGGGTGCGGTCGGGGCCGTCGGGGCGGCCGGTGTGGTGGCCGCCGGTGTGGTGGCCGGCGTCGGGCTCGGCGCGGCGTTCGGGTTCAG
The DNA here is from genome assembly GCF_042724755.1 of Kitasatospora sp. NPDC127067. Lineage (NCBI taxonomy): Bacteria > Bacillati > Actinomycetota > Actinomycetes > Kitasatosporales > Streptomycetaceae > Kitasatospora > Kitasatospora sp. NPDC127067. The sequence goes on from NZ_JBHXEM010000002.1 coordinate 77,617, forward strand.
CAGGTGGCTGATGCCGCCGACCAGGTCGTCGATCAGGCCGGTCCGGACCGCCGTGCCGGTGTCGGCGGAACCGGCGACGGCGGAACCGGCGACGGACGGCTGGGCGGTGGCGGCCGGCGGCTTGACCGGCGAGGTGGGCTGCTGGGCGGGCGCGGTGGTCGGCACCTGGGTCGGCACCGAGCCGGGGTCGGTCGAGGGGCCGGCCGGGGGCGCCGTGGTCGGGGCCTGGCTCGGCGCGGTGGACGGGCCCGGCGGCGGCTCCGGCAGCTCGCTCTTGGGCACCGGCGTCTCGATCGGCGCGACGTCCGGCACGGTGGCCGGAGCGGTGCCGCAGGGCTTGCCCGCCGCGGACTCGGCGACCGCCGGGTTGGGCGTGTAGGCCGCGGCCATCAGCAGCGCGGTCGGCACCGCCGCCATCGCCAGCGCCCGGCCTCTCAGCCGGACCCGTACGGGCGTGCGCGGGGCCGCGTGCCGGCCGGAGCGCTGCGCGGGAACGGTCGTACCGTTGTCGGCTTGCTCGGCCGGCCCGGTCACCGCGCCTCCTCCTGGTCCACGGCGCCGGCCTGCTTCGGGACGGTGCTCCCGGCGACGGTTTCGGCGGCCGCGGTCCGGGTCTCGGCGTTCGGCTCGGCGTTCGGCTCGGCATTCGGCTCGGCATTCGGCTCGGTGGCGACGCTCTGCGCGACGGCGCTCCCGGCCGCCGCGTCCCCGGCGCCGCTCTCGGCCCGGCGCCGGCGCCAACCCTTGGCGGCCTTTCCGGCCGCGGGCTCCGGCAGCGGGGCCCAGGAGACCATCAGCCCGCCGCCGATCAGGCCCGGCAGCAGGGCCAGCCCGAAGCCTCCCAGGTTGGAGACCGGGATCGAGACCAGCGTCAGCAGGGTGGTGGCGATACCGGCGAAGACCCGCACGGCCGGCTGGAACCACGCGGTCAGTCCGAGCACCACCAGCAGCACGCCGATGATCAGTGACCCGGCACCCGCCGTGGTGGCCATGGCCACCGTCATGCCGCCCAGCGAGAGCTTGGCGTACGGGAAGTACATGATCGGGACGCCGGCGATCATGGCCAGCAGACCGCCGTAGTACGGCCGCGTCCGGCGGAACGTACGGAACACCCGGCGCAGCCACTGGGCGGGGTTCTCGTGCTCGGCGGGCCGGTAGGAGGCAAGGGCGCTGGACACGGTGCAGCTCCTCGATGGTGTGAACGAGGGGATGGACGAGACACGGGATCCGGGGACGGCGCACGCACCGTCCCCGGTCCCGCAGGTGCCGTCGGGGCGGGCGGACCGGGCCCGGTCCGCCGCCGTCAGCGGCTTAGTAGCACTCGCCGGAACCGTCGGTGTGCAGCGCGAGCTTCAGGCCCTGGAGCTTGAAGGTGCCGGCCGAGGTGGCCCAGGCGGTCTGCTGCACGTTGTACAGGTCGGCCTTCTCGGCGGCCTGGGCGAAGCCGGTCTGCCCGGACGGCAGGCCGCCGAGCTTGGACTGCCAGCCCTGGGTGGCCGAGCCCTTGAGGGTCGAGGCGTCCTGGCCGATGTTGATGTTGGTGAACTCGGCGTCGGCGTTCAGCTGGTCGAGGTCGATCAGCAGGTTCTTGGCGTAGACCTGCTGCTTGACGTCGTCGCTGTTGCCGGCCTCCAGCCGCAGGACGATCTTGGGCAGCTTCCACGGCAGGTGGGGGATGACGTTGGGGTCGGTCACCACCGACTGGCAGAGGCCCTTGATGGTGGCCTCGTCGAAGGCCGAGACGGCGACCGGGTGCGGAGTGCCGTTCGTCTCCGCGTCGATCGAGCCGAACTGGGCGAAGTTCTTGCCGTGCAGCTCCGGCGTGGTGACCTTGAAGCTCTGGCCGGACACGCTGAACGAAGCCGCCAGCGCGTTGTTGGCGATCGAGATGCCGACCATCGCGGTGGCCGCGACGCTCGGCACCATCACCAGGGCGAAGCGCTTCCAGCGGGTCTTGCCGTAGGTCTGGGACATGCGAGTCCTCCTTCTAGGACGTACATCTCCGGCTCCCCGGCGGTGCGTCCCGCACCGGTGGGGGCCTGGGATGGGAGAGAGCTACGTCCTCGGTAGCGGAGAGCGCCTTGGGCGTCGTCGGACGCGGGAGCGACCCGCGTGCAGCGGGCGTCCCGTCCGAGCACCGGCCGACCTTGCGGGGCGGCGGGCAGGACCGACGACATCGGCGATCACCCCCGAGCGACAACCAGCGACCGCGCAGGGCCGCGCGGCCGGTCGAAGGACAGGAACCGCCGTGGGACCGCGGATACCCCCCTGCCCTCCCTCCCGCCGGCCGGGGCCGGCGGATCACCCGGTGGGGATCCCGCGCTCCGCGTGGCCGACCGGGGTCGGCGAGGTGGAGTCTGGGACCGGGCGTGGCCGATCGTGCTTGAATCCCGGGCTAAGCACAAGAGGTTCCTTACTGACGGGTAATGCAACATCGGGTGATGTTGATCATGAAATCGACCCGAGCCGCACCCTGCGTGACGCCTTGAAGGAAACGTGATGGCGAAATCCGCCGGAAACACCAGCGAAACACCCGCGGGTGGTCACACATGGTGACCACCCGCGGGTGAAATCAAGATTTGGTAAACCTCTGTTCGGTTGACCGGATTGTCGCCAAATCCCCAGCGACACCGCAGGTCATCCGCCGTGCCAGACGGCGGGCCTGATCCGGACTCAGAACAGCACGCGCGCCAGCGCCGTACGGGCCGCGACGACCCGCGGGTCCTCCACGCCGATCACCTCGAACAGCTCCAGCAGGCGCACCCGGGCGGCGTCCCGGTCCTCACCGGCCGTCCGCCCGACGGTGGTCACCAGACGCCCGAAGGCATCCTCGACGTGACCGCCGACCAGGTCCAGGTCGGCCGCCTTGAGCTGGGCCTCGACGTCCTTCGGGTCGGCGGCGGCCGCCGCCCGGACGGCCTGGAGGTCCAGGCCCTCGATCCGCTTCAGCAGCTCGGCCTGGGCCAGGCCCAGCTTGGCCTCGGTGTTGCCCGGCTGCTCGATCAGCACGTTCTGGTACGCCCGGATGGCACCGCCCAGGTCACCGGAGTCCAGCGCGTCGTGCGCGGCGGACAGCGCCGGGTCCTCGGGACGCTGCGGCGCGGCGGCCTCGGCCCCGCCCGGGACGGCCGCGCCGCCGGCCACGCCGAAGCGCTGCTCGGCGACCAGGATCAGCTGGTCCAGGATCTTGCGGATGTTGGCGGCGCTCTCCGCGCCCTGGAACAGCGGCACCAGCTGGCCGGCCACCACGGCCATCACGGCCGGGATGCCCTGGATGCCGAACTGCTGGGAGAGCAGCTGGTTGGCGTCCACGTCGATCTTGGCGAGCACGAAGCGGCCGGCGTACTCCTCGGCCAGGTCCTCCAGGATCGGGCTCAGCTGCTTGCAGGGCCCGCACCACTCGGCCCAGAAGTCGATGACGACCGGCACCTCGGTGGAGCGCTGGACGACCTCGGTCTCGAAGGTGTCCTCGGTGACGTCGATGACGAGCTGGTGGGCGGACTGGGCGGGGACGGCTCCGGCCGAATCGGCGGCGGCCGCCTGCCGGGCCCGCTCGGCCCGGGCCTGCTCGGCCTTCTGGGCGGCTTCGCCGGCCGCCTTCACTGCGGCGAGGTCGACCGCGCCGCGCAGGGCGGAGCTGTTGAGACGCGAATTCCGTGGCTGCATGGCACCATCCTCCCCCGTCCGCGCTGCTCGCGGGCACCATCCTCCGGAAAGTCGCCCCGCGCGGACCGCGCGGCACGGAATTCCGGGCGCGGTGCCCCTCCCCCGGTAGCCTGGACCGTTCGGCGCGGATCCCCACCCGCGCCCGCGCCGCTCCCGTCCCACGGGACGCGGCGCCTGGTTGTCACTGCTTTCGCTACGAGTCGTAGCGTAACTGGAGCCGGTGCCCCGCCCGCAAGCCCCACCGGCGGTTCGGGGACGTGACCTGCCCCACTTTCCCGGGCCGCCCCGCTGCCCGAACGGGCGAACAGTCGCTACCGTTACCAGCCCCACCCAAGTTACTTACCAGTAAAGCGCGAGGAGGCCCGGTGCCGGCCGCCCAGCCCCCAGCGAGCCCGGACAGCGTGGAGCGCGCCGAGCCCACGGCCCGGGCCTGCCCCGACCCGGCCGGCGCGGCCCCCCACCGGGCCGCCGCCACCCCGGAACCCGCGGGCGCCGCCCGGGCCAAGGGCCGCCCCCGCAGCGCCGCCGCCGACCGCGCGATCCTGGACGCCACCCGCGAGGCGCTGGCCGAACTCGGCTGGGGCGGACTGACCATGGGCCACGTGGCGAGCCGCGCCGGGGTCGCCAAGACCACCCTCTACCGCCGCTGGCCGTCCAAGAACGAGCTCGTGGTGGACGCCGTCGCCACCCTCTTCGACGACCTGGTGATGCCCGACCTCGGCAGCCTGCGGGCCGACATCGAGGCCGTGGTGGCCCAGTTCGCCGATCTGCTGGCCCGCCCGGAGACCCAGGCCGCGCTGCTCGCGCTGTTCGCCGAGGGAACCCGCGACCGCCAGCTGCGGCGCCGGATCCGCGAGTCCATCGTGGATCCGCAGAAGCGGCTGGTCCGCCAGGGCCGGGCGGCCGCCCAGGCACGCGGAGAACTCGGAGCGGACTGCGACGCCGACTCGGCCCGCGAGGAGGTCGACATCATCTTCGACACCATCGCCGGCACCGTCGAGCACCGCGTCCTGGTCAGCGGCGAGCCGATCACCCCGGAGTGGACCCGCCGCTTCACCGACCTGCTGCTCGGACCGCTGCTCGCCGGCTGAGCGCACGGCGGAGCCGCCGTACGGGATCCCGGTCCCGTACGGCGGCTCCGCTCCGGCCGCGGCCTCAGAACATCGCGTTCTCCTGGTACGTCCCCCACTCCTGCCGCAGCGCGTTGCAGATCTCGCCCAGCGTCGCCTCGGCGCGCACCGCGTCCAGCATCGGCGGGATCATCGACTCGCCCGAGCGGGCCGCCGCCAGCATGGCGTCCAGCCCGGCGCGGACGGCCGCCTCGTCCCGGGCCGCCTTGCGCTCGCCCAGCACCCGGACCTGCTCGCGCTCGACCTCGTGGCTGACCCGCAGGATCTCCAGCTCGGGGGTGACGCTGCGCGGGTGGCAGTTGACGCCGACCACGCGCTTGTCGCCCTTCTCCACCGACTGCTGGTACTGGAAGGCCGCCTCGGCGATCTCCCCGGTGAACCAGCCCTCCTCGATGCCGCGCAGGATGCCGGAGGTGATCGGGCCGATCTCGTGGTCCTCGCGGCCCTTGTCGAGGATCCGCTGGAAGATCGCCTCGGCCTGCTGCTCGATCCGGTCGGTCAGCGCCTCGACGTACCAGGAACCGCCCAGCGGGTCGGCCACGTTGGCGACACCGGTCTCCTCCATCAGCACCTGCTGGGTGCGCAGGGCGATCTCGGCGGCCTGCTCGGAGGGCAGCGCCAGGGTCTCGTCCAGGGCGTTGGTGTGCAGCGAGTTGGTGCCGCCGAGCACCGCGGCCAGTGCCTCCACGGCGGTGCGGACCACGTTGTTGTACGGCTGCTGCGCGGTCAGCGAGACGCCGGCGGTCTGGGTGTGGAAGCGCAGCCACTGCGCCTTGTCGGTCTTGGCGCCGAAGCGCTCGCGCATCCAGCGGGCCCAGATCCGGCGCGCGGCGCGGAACTTGGCGATCTCCTCGAAGAAGTCCAGGTGCGCGTCGAAGAAGAAGGACAGGCCGGGCGCGAAGACGTCCACGTCCAGGCCGCGGGACAGGCCCAGCTCGACGTAGCCGAAGCCGTCCGCGAGGGTGTACGCCAGCTCCTGCGCGGCCGTCGCCCCGGCCTCGCGGATGTGGTAGCCGGAGACCGACAGCGGCTTGTACGCGGGGATGCCCTCGGCGCAGTAGGCCATCAGGTCGCCGATCAGGCGCAGGTGCGGCTCGGGGGCGAAGAGCCACTCCTTCTGCGCGATGTACTCCTTGAAGATGTCCGTCTGGAGGGTGCCGTTGAGCACCGCCGGGTCCACGCCCTGGCGCTCGGCGGCGACCAGGTACATGCAGAAGACCGGCACGGCCGGGCCGCTGATCGTCATCGAGGTGGTGACCTCGCCGAGCGGGATGCCGGCGAACAGCACCTCCATGTCGGCGGCCGAGTCGATGGCCACGCCGCAGTGGCCGACCTCGCCGAGCGACTTCGGGTCGTCCGAGTCGTAGCCCATCAGGGTGGGCATGTCGAAGGCGACCGAGAGGCCGCCGCCGCCGGCGTCCAGGATCATCCGGTAGCGCTCGTTGGTCTGCTGGGCGTTGCCGAAGCCGGCGAACTGGCGGATGGTCCAGGTGCGGCCCCGGTAGCCGGTCGGGTGCAGGCCGCGGGTGTACGGGTACTCGCCCGGCCAGCCGATCCGCTCGAAACCCTCGTGGGCCTGCCCGGCGGGCGGGCCGTAGACCGGCTCGACCTCGTCACCGGAGAGGGTGGTGAAGTCCGCGTCCCGCTTGCGGGCCTTGTCGTACCGCTGCTGCCAGCGCTGCCGGCCGCGCTCGATCTCCTCGGCGTCCATGACCCCGAACTCCGCTCCGTACGGCCGCCACGGCGACGGGCGGCACAGCTAGTAGGACGTCCTAACAATTTACTCGGACGTCCTAGTACTTGTCGATGGACGACCGCCCGCACGGCCCGGAATCCACCCCGAAGGGCCCACGAAACGCCGAGAGCGCCCCTCCCCCTTGATCGGGGAGGGGCGCTCTCGACAGTGCGGGCGGCGGGGCTCAGACCCCGGCCGGCTGGCGGGCGGCGCCGCCCGCCGGGAGCTTCTCGGCGGCCTCGCGGGCCACCTTGCGCTCGAAGACGAAGGAGAGGAAGGGGATGCAGCCCGCCGCCAGGGTCAGCACCAGCCGGCCCATCGGCCACTTCAGCTTCTGCCCGAGCAGGAAGGTCACCACGAAGTACCCGATGTAGAGGTAGCCGTGCAGCATCGCGACGTACGTGGTCACGTCCTCGGCCGCGCCGAAGCCGTACTTCGCGACCATGAAGCCGCAGAACACCAGCAGCGCCACACCGGTCGCAACGGCCAGGGCCCGGTACCAGCCCAGCAGGGGGGTCGCCTTCATGATCTTCCTCGCGTCGCTCGGCAGCATCGGCCGGTACGCCCGGATCCGCGCACCGCTCCAACGAGGGTAGCCGCCCTCACGCCGTCCCCTTCGCAGCCCCCTCGCCCGGATCGGTGAAGTCGCCGGCGGCCACCCTCAGCGGCCTGAGCAGATCGAAGACCTGGCGGCACTGCTCCTCGCCGTACTCCTCCAGCCCGAACTCCATCGCCATCAGCCGTCCGGTCGCCTCCTCGACCACCTCGCGGCCGCGTTCGGTGATCGTGGCCAGCACGCCGCGGCCGTCCAGCGGGTTGGGCCGGCGGGCGACCAGACCGGCCCGCTCCAGGCGGTCGACGGTGTTGGTGACGCTGGTCGGGTGGACCATGAGCCGCTCGCCGATCTTGGAGAGCGAGAGCTCGCCGGTCCGGCTGAAGGTCAGCAGCACCAGGGCCTCGTAGCGGGCGAAGGTCAGCCCGTACGGCTTGAGCACCGCGTCCACCCGGGAGAGCAGGATCTGGTGGGCGCGCATGACCGAGGTGATCGCCGCCATCGAGGGGACTGCGCCCCAGCGGCGGGTCCACAGCTCGTCGGCGCGGGCGATCGGGTCGAAGTCGAGAGCGAGGGGCTTGGCCACCTCCTTACCGTACCGGCGGACGGGACGCGTGCTACCAGGCGTCCTGATGGTGGACAAGCGCAACACGTGGCGGGAACCCGCCAATCGGACGGCCAGGTCCATACCAGGACATTGCGTCGATGTGAACGCGCGACAACGGGCTCCCGGCGCACCGGGGTTGACCCCGGATCGGGTCGGCGCCGTGCCACCAGGCCTCGGTTCGGACAGCAACCCGCTGCAAGGCCGGGTGATTCCTCCCTTTTGTCCGCCCGTTCACATTCCTCCGCCATGGCGGGACTTGGCCAATTCATGAGCAAGACCTGTCATTTGATTTGCTCGATTGTCATGCTTTCGGCCAACCCCGTTCGGCAGCCACCACCCCCACCCACCGGTGGCACAGCCGCTCCGACCGCACGGGGACCTGCACGTCAGCGCTCGTTCCGCCCCTCAGGTGCCGGCCCGGCCCCCCGGAACGCCGCGCGACCGCGTCCGTTCGCGGTTTCCCGGAAGGACTCGTTCGTGAAGCGAAAGCTCGCCGCAGTCGCCGTACTCTCCGCCACCGCCCTGCTCACCGGCGTCGTCCAGGTGAGCGCCGTGGCCGTCGCGGACCCCGCCCCGCAGTCCCAGGGCGCGCAGCAGCGTGCCGACCTGATCGCCCTGGCGAACGGCCAGGCCGGCAAGGTGGCGCACGCCCTGGCCCTGGGCGGCCAGGAGCAACTGGTGGCCAAGGACGCCGTGGTGGACGCCGACGGCACCCGCCACCTGCGCTACGAGCGCACCCTGGCCGGCCTCCCGGTCCTGGGCGGGGACCTGGTGGTGCACCAGAAGGCCGACGGCTCGACCACCTCCGTGGACAAGGCGACCGGCGCGACCCTCGCGCTGCCGAGCCTCACCCCGCAGATCCCCGCCGACCAGGCCGCCGCCCAGGCGACCGGCGCCGTGCAGTCCACCGTGGGCATCGCCGCCGACGAGGACGAGTCCCCGCTGACCGAGGTCCACCAGGCCGGCAAGGCCGAACTGGTCGTCTGGGCCGCCGACGGCACCCCGCGCCTGGCCTACCGCACCACGGTCGAGGGCCTGCGCGCCGACGGCACCCCGAGCCGCCAGCTGCTGGTCACCGACGCGGCGAGCGGCCAGGTGCTCTCCAGCCACGAGCAGGTCCGGACCGCCTCCGGCACCGGCAAGGGCGTCTTCGTCGGCACCGTCCCGCTGACCACCACCCAGAGCGGTTCGAGCTACCAGCTCAAGGACGCGAGCCGCGGCGGGCAGGCCACCTACACCCTGAAGGGCAAGACCTCCGGCTCCGGCACCCTGGTCGCCAAGACCACCAACAGCTTCGGCAACGGCCTGGCCTCCAACGCGGAGTCCGCCGCGGTCGACGCCCAGTACGGCGCCGCGGCGACCTGGGACTACTACAAGAACACCTTCGGCCGCAACGGCATCAAGAACAACGGCGTCGGCGCCGCGAGCCGGGTCCACTACGGCTCCAACTACGTCAACGCGTTCTGGGACGACTCCTGCTTCTGCATGACCTACGGCGACGGCACGAGCAACACCCACCCGCTGACCGAGCTGGACGTGGCCGGCCACGAGATGAGCCACGGCGTCACCTCCGCCACCGCCAACCTCAACTACTCCGGCGAGTCCGGCGGCCTCAACGAGGCCACCTCGGACATCTTCGGCACCATGGTCGAGTTCTACGCCAACCTGCCCGCCGACAAGCCGGACTACCTCATCGGCGAGCTGATCAACATCAACGGCGACGGCACCCCGCTGCGCTACATGGACAAGCCGTCCAAGGACGGCGCCTCGGCCGACTACTGGTCCTCCACCGTCGGCAACAAGGACGTCCACTACTCCTCCGGCGTCGCCAACCACTTCTTCTACCTGCTGTCCGAGGGCAGCGGCGCCAAGACGATCAACGGCGTCAGCTACAACAGCCCCACCTCCAACGGCTCGACCCTCGCGGGCATCGGCCGGGACAAGGCCGCGCAGATCTGGTACCGCGCGCTGACCACCTACTTCACCTCCACCACCAACTACGCGGGCGCCCGCACCGGCACCCTCAAGGCCGCCGCCGACCTGTACGGCGCGAGCAGCGCCGAGTACAGCGCCGTCGCCGCCACCTGGAGCGCCGTCAACGTCAACTGACGCACCGCACAGGCGCACCGGACGCCCGGGACCTCCATGGGGAGGGCCCGGGCGTCCGGCCGTTGCGAAGGGCTGTCAAGGCCGGGCGGCTGGCGGAGTCCCGCCAGGGGGACGAACCGCCGAAACCGGGCAGCGGGCGGCAACCGAACCATCCGTACCGGGATTGGCGGTTCCTGGCCAATCCCCGGAGGCACCCTGTCCATCCCTGCCAACGATTGTCATGCTTCTGACCAAGTCCCGTCCGGCCCTCCGCCGCCCCCACCCACACCCGGCGGAGCGTCAGGAACCGCACGGGACCGGCACGTCCGCGCCCTACCGCCCCAAGGCGTCAACCCCGGCGCCCCGGTACGCGGCGCACCCGCACGCACCCGCGGGTCTCGTGGAAGGAACCCCCGCACGTGAAGCGAAAGCTGACTGTCGGAGCCGTACTCTCCGCCACCGCCCTGCTGGCCGGCGTCATCCAGATCGCCGCCGCCCCCGCCCAGGCCGCCGCCCCCTCGCCGGCCCAGCAGCAGTCCGCGCTGCTGGCGCTGGCCTCCGGGCAGAGCGCCCCGGTCGCCCAGGCCCTCGCCCTCGGCGGCCAGGAGAAGCTGGTGCCCAAGGACGTGGTGGTGGACAAGGACGGCACCCGCCACCTGCGGTACGACCGGACCTACGCGGGCCTGCCGGTCATCGGCGGCGACCTGGTCGTCCACCAGAAGGCCGACGGCTCGGTGAAGTCCGTCGACCAGGCCTTCGCCGGCCGGCTGTCGGTGCCCAGCCTCACCCCGGGCCTCGCCGCGCCGCAGGCCGCCGAGGCGGCCACCGCCGCGGTGCGGGCGACCGTCGGCATCACCGCCGACGCCGACGAGGCGGCGCTCAGCCGGGTCGACGGCGCCGGCGCTCCCGAGCTGGTCGTCTGGGCCGCCGACGGCACCCCGCGACTGGCCCACCGCACGGTGGTCTCGGGCCAGCGCTCGGACGGCACCCCGAGCCGCCAGGAAGTGATCACCGACGCCGCCACCGGCCAGGTGCTCGCCAGCGACGAGAAGGTGCAGACCGCCACCGGCACCGGCAAGGGCGTCAACGTCGGCACCGTCACGCTGACCACCACCCAGAGCGGTTCGAACTACCAGCTCAAGGACGCCTCCCGGGGCAACCAGTCCACCACCGACCTGAAGGGCGGCACCTCGGGCAGCGGAACGCTCTTCAGCAACACCACCAACAGCTTCGGCAACGGCACGCCCTCCAACCGCGAGTCCGCCGCGGTCGACGCCCAGTACGGCGCCGGCGCGACCTGGGACTACTACAAGAACACCTTCGGCCGCAACGGCATCAAGAACAACGGCGTCGGCGCCGCGAGCCGCGTCCACTACAGCACCAACTACGTCAACGCGTTCTGGGACGACTCCTGCTTCTGCATGACCTACGGAGACGGCGCGAGCAACACCCACCCGCTGACCGCCATCGACGTCTCCGGCCACGAGATGAGCCACGGCGTCACCTCCGCCACCGCCGGCCTGATCTACTCCGGCGAGTCCGGCGGCCTCAACGAGGCCACCTCGGACATCTTCGGCACCATGGTCGAGTGGTCCGCCAACCTGCCGGCCGACCCGCCGGACTACCTCATCGGCGAGAAGCTCAACATCAACGGCAACGGCACCCCGCTGCGCTACATGGACAAGCCCTCCAAGGACGGCGCCTCGGCCGACAACTGGTCCTCCACCGTCGGCAACAAGGACGTCCACTACTCCTCGGGCGTCGCCAACCACTTCTTCTTCCTGCTCGCCGAGGGCAGCGGGGCGAAGGTCATCAACGGGGTCAGCTACAACAGCCCGACCTCCAACGGCTCGACGGTGACCGGCATCGGCCGGACCAAGGCGGCCGCGATCTGGTACCGCGCCCTGACCGTCTACATGACCTCCACCACCAACTACAAGGCCGCCCGCACCGCGACCCTGAAGGCCGCCACCGACCTGTACGGCGCGAGCAGCACCGAGTACAACACGGTCGCCGCCGCCTGGAGCGCGGTGAACGTCAACTAGGGCGTGCCCGACACGCCCCGACCGGCCCCGGCGCGAGCCGCCGGCAGGACCGGCCCGAGCCACCCCCGGTAAGAAACGGCGACAGGCTGCCGCGGCCCTTTGGGAGAGGAGGCCGCGGCAGCCTGTCGACCGTCCACGATGACGCCGGGGCTCAGGCGGTGGCGGGCTTCGGCTCGCCCCGCTCCTCGCGGGCGAGCATCCGCTCGGCGAAGAAGCCGCCGGTGGGCAGCACCGCGAGCACGAACATCAGGACGCCGCGCTTGGCGTCCCACTTCTGCGCCTGCCAGGCCTGGATCCAGAAGACCGCGTAGAGGATGAACAGGACGCCGTGGACCATGCCCATCACCGGGACGGCGTCGAACGAGGTGGTCCGCTTCAGCACCGAGCAGATCAGCAGCAGGATGAAGGAGACCCCTTCGGGGCCGGAGACCAGGCGCAGGCGGTGGACGGCGCTGCTGTTCACGATGGATACCTCAATACGGGGGTCGGCGGCGCGGGCGCGCTTGTGAAGCAACTCACAAGCCTTCCGGCCATTATCGCCGAGCACACCTACGGACCCCCGGCCGGGGGTGGCCACCGTGCCCGATCTCACAGCGCCCGCCCGCCCTGTCACAGCTGTGTGCCGGAACGCCTCCGAGCGCGACCGCCCGTCACCGGGAACCCCTATCCTGCTGCCCGCGCGCCCACCGATCCGGGCGCCGACGCATCGCACACGGGGGTAGTCGCCACATGCTCAAGCTCGACTGGGACCGCAGGACCTGCGCCAGGCGCGGTCACACCACCTACGCGCCGACGGAACCCGAACTGGCCTCCCGGCTGCACGCCTCCACCGCCCTCGGCGACGCCTGGCGCTGCCTGCGCTGCGGCGACTTCGCGCTGGGCGACCCGCACGGCTCCGGACCGGCCGAGGACGCGCCGCTGGTGCCGCGCGGCAAGGCGCTGCGGGACCTGTTCATCCTGCGCTTCCTGGCCGTCGAACGAGTGCTGCGCGGGCTGCTGATCATCGTCGTCGCCTGGGCCGTGTGGAAGTTCTCCAACAGCCAGGACGCGGTGCACCGGGTGTTCGACGAGAACCTCACGGTCTTCAGGCCGGTCACCGACCACTTCCACTGGGACCTCGAACACGCCCCGATCGTCGAGACCATCCGCAAGACCTTCGACTTCAAGAAGAGCACCCTGCTGATCGTCGCGGGCGCCCTGATCGCCTACGCGGTGATCGAGATCGTCGAAGCCGTCGGCCTGTGGCTGAACAAGCGCTGGGCCGAGTACCTGACGGTGGTCGCCACCGCGGCCTTCCTCCCCCTGGAGGGCTACGAGCTGAGCCACCACGTCAGCGCGCTCAAGGTCTGCACCCTGGTGCTGAACATCGCGGCGGTGCTCTGGATCATGCTCTCCAAGCGCCTGTTCGGACTGCGCGGCGGCGTGGTGGCCTTCGAGGCGGAGCGCCACTCGGCCTCGCTGCTGGAGGTCGAGCAGGCGGCCGGCACCGTTCCGCGCCCCGGACAGGGGGCGCACGCCCGAGCCTGAGCGGGGCGCGCGCCCCGGCCCGACCGGCGCGTTTGTCGCAGGCTGGTACCAGTTGGCCCGCGCACCCTCCCCGGGCCACGGCCGCAGCGGCTAGATTGCGGCCGTGGCACAGTTCAGACTCCAGGGATCGCGCGTGCTCGCCGTCGAATTGGGCGGGGATGCCGTCAAGGCGCGAAACGGTTCGATGGTCGCCTACACCGGGCAGATGGCCTTCAAGAAACTGACCGGCGGCGGGGACGGCCTGCGCGGCATGGTCACCCGCCGGCTGACCGGCGAGAAGATGACGGTCATGGAGGTGAAGGGACAGGGCACCTGCTACTTCGCCGACAAGGCCACCGAGATCAATCTGGTCCGGCTGAACGGCGAGACGCTGTACGTCGAATCGGACAACCTGCTCTGCACCGAGTCGACCCTGCACACCGGCACCAGCTTCACCGGACTCAACGGCATGTCCTCCGGCAACGGCCTGTTCACCACCAAGGTGGAGGGCCACGGCTGGGCGGCGGTCACCTCCAACGGGCCGGCCGTCATCCTGCGGGTCGACAAGAGCATGCCGCTGCGGGTGGACCCGGGCGCGTACGTCGCGCACACCGGCACCCTGCAGCGCAGCCTGAAGTCGGGCGCGGGCTGGACGACGATCATCGGCGAGGGCGGCGGCGAGGCCGTCCAGATCGAGTTCACCGGCGAGGGCCTGGTGTACGTCCAGCCCTCCGAGAAGGTCACCATCGGGGGCGACGTCTGATGGGCTTCACGAAGATCAACGGCAAGATGGTCGAGGCCCAGGTGCTACCCGGACAGCGGCTGTTCAGCCAGCGCGGCGCGATGCTCGCGTACAGCGGCGACGTCCGCTTCACGCCGAACATCACCGGCGGGCAGGGCGGCGTGATGTCGATGATCGGCCGCCGGGTGGCCAACGAGGACACCCCGCTGATGACCGTCGAGGGCCAGGGCCGGGTGATGTTCGGCCACGGCGGCCACCACGTCCACGTGATCGACCTGTTCGGCGACACCCTCTACGTCGAGGCGGACCGGCTGCTCGCCTTCGAGGGCACGCTGCGGCAGTCCACCATGTTCATGGGCTCGCAGGGCGGGGTGATGGGCATGGTCCGCGGCCAGGTCACCGGGCAGGGCCTGTTCACCACCAAGCTGGAGGGCCAGGGCGCGGTCGCGGTGATGGCCCACGGCGGCGTCTTCGAGCTGCCGATCGTCCCCGGCCAGTCGGTGCACGTCGACCCCCAGGCGTACGTGGCGCACCGCGGCGACGTGCGCAACAAGCTGTCCACGGCGCTGGGCTGGCGCGACATGATCGGCCGCGGCTCGGGCGAGGCGTTCCAGCTGGAACTGTCCGGGCAGGGCGCGGTGTACGTCCAGGCGAGCGAGGAGAAGCTCTGATGTCCCACCCGCCGCAGCCCCCGTACGGCTCCCCGCACAACCAGCCGACCCAGCCCGGCTTCGCGGTCCCGCCGCCCCCGCCGAACTACGGCCCGTCGCAGGGCTACCCGCCGCCCCCGCCCGGCGGCTACCCCCCGCCGCCGCAGCAGCCGTACGGCCAGCAGGCCCCGCCGCCGCACCAGCAGCCGTACCAGCAGCAACAGCCGTACGCCCAGGAGCAGTTCGGCGGACCGGTGGCCCCGCTGCCGACCGGCCACGGCGGCACCGGGCCGGTGGTGTGGGACGCCCACAGCCTGCCGGCCGGCGACAACGTCAACCCGTACGCCTTCTCGGTCGACCTGAACGGCTCGTACTTCCTCCAGAAGGGCAAGATGGTCGCCTACTACGGCGACATCACCTTCAAGGGCGTCGGCGCCGGCGCGGTCGACCGGATGCTCGGGCAGCACTTCAACTCGCCGATGCACGCGGCGGACTGGGTGGTCGCCGAGGGTCGGGGCAAGCTGCTGCTGGCCGACCGGGCGTTCGACCTCAACTCGTACGACCTGGACGAGGGCAACCTGACCGTCCGCTCCGGCAACCTGCTGGCCTTCGACCCGACGCTGCGGCTCAAGCAGTCGATCATCCCGGGCTTCCTGACCCTGATCGGCACCGGCCGCTTCGTCGCCGCCTCCAACGGGCCGGTGCACTTCGTCGAGCCGCCGATCCGGGTCGACCCGCAGGCGCTGGTCGGCTGGGCGGACTGCCCGGCGCCGTGCCACCACTACGACCACGACTACATGCACGGGCTGATCGGCGGCCTGCGCCGGCTGACCGGCTTCGGCGGGGCGTCCGGCGAGGAGCACCAGTTCGAGTTCATCGGCGCCGGCCAGGTGCTGCTGCAGTCGAGTGAAAAACTCCTGGCCGAGCGGTCGGTCGGCGCGGTCGGGGCCGAGGCGGGCGTGCCGATGGGCGGCGTGCCGTCCCAGCCGGGCACGGCCGGGCACGGCGGCGGGAATCCCAACATCCCCGGGCTCGGTAACCTGGGCGACCTCGGCCGACGTTTCGGTCTGTAAACTTGTACAAGATTGAACTAAATCGGCTATGCTGGGGAGCATGGATACGCACACGATCGACACTGCGGACACCCCTCCGCCGCAGCCCGAGGAGGAGACTCCCTGGCTGACCGCCAGGGAGCAGCGGATGTGGCGCGCCCATCTGGAGGTCGCCAAGCTGCTGGACTACCAGCTCAGCCGCGAACTCCAGCCGCACAACCTCGCGATCAACGACTACGAGATCCTGGTGGTGCTCTCCGAAGCGCCGGACCGCCGGATGCGGATGACCGACCTCGCGACCGCCACCCTCCAGTCGAAGAGCCGCCTCTCCCACCAGATCACCCGGATGGAGAACGCCGGCCTGGTCCTGCGCCAGGAGTGCCCCGGCGACCGCCGCGGCCTCTACGCCCACCTCACCGAACACGGCTGGGAGACCATGCAGCGGGTCGCCCCGGACCACGTGCGCAGCGTCCGCGCCCACTTCATCGACCGCTTCACCCCGGAGCAGCTCGACGACATGTACCAGGCCCTCGCCCCCATCGCCGAACACCTCCGCGGCCTGCGCGGCAAGCCGTAGCGCCGCCCCCGCACCACCACGCCCCGCCACGACCACCGTCGCGGCGGGGCGGACCGCGTCTCAGCTCGCGGTCAGGCCGGCGACCAGTTCGTCGGCCGCACCGTACGGGTCCAGCGCGCCCTCGGCCACCCGTTCGGCCAGGACGGCCAGGCGCCGGTCCCCGCGCAGGTCGCCGATCCGGGCGCGCAGTTCGGCCAGGGCGATCGCCTCGATCTCCTCGGCGGCCCGGCGGCGGCGCCGCGCGGCGAGCTCGCCGTGCTCCTCCAGCCAGGCCCGGTGCTTCTCCAGCGCCTCGACCACCTCGTCCACGCCCTCGCCGCGGGCCGCGACGGTCTTGACGATCGGCGGGCGCCAGTCCCCCGGCTCCCGGGCCTCGCCGAGGCCCAGCATGTGGTTGAGCTCCCGGGCGGTGGCGTCGGCGCCGTCCCGGTCGGCCTTGTTGACCACGAAGACGTCGCCGATCTCCAGGATCCCGGCCTTGGCGGCCTGGATGCCGTCACCCATCCCGGGGGCCAGCAGCACCACGGTGGTGTCGGCCTGGGCGGCGACCTCGACCTCGGACTGGCCCACCCCGACGGTCTCCACCAGGATCACCTCGCAGCCGGCCGCGTCCAGCACCCGCAGCGCCTGCGGCGCCGCCCAGGAGAGCCCGCCGAGATGGCCGCGGGTGGCCATCGAGCGGATGAACACCTCCGGGTCGGTGGCGTGGTCCTGCATCCGGACCCGGTCCCCCAGCAGCGCGCCGCCGGAGAACGGCGAGGACGGGTCGACGGCCAAGACCCCGACCCGCTTGCCGAGCCGCCGGTAGGCGGAGACCAGCGCCGAGGTGGAGGTGGACTTGCCGACCCCGGGCGAGCCGGTCAGGCCCACCGTGTACGCCCGCCCGGTGTGGGGCGCGAGCGCGGCCATCGCCTCCCGCAGCTGCGGCGCGGCGTTCTCGACCAGCGTGATCAGCCGGGCGACCGCCCGCGGCCGGCCCTCCCGGGCCTGCTCGACCAGCGTGGCGACATCGATCATCAGGAGCTCCTAGCGCAATGCCGTCGAATGCCGAAAGGGGCTGCGGACCGCCACTCGCGGTCCGCAGCCCTGGAGCGATCGGCCGGTCAGGCCTTCGGGACGCGCACGATCAGCGCGTCGCCCTGGCCGCCGCCACCGCACAGCGCGGCCGCGCCGACCCCGCCGCCGCGGCGCTGCAGCTCCAGCGCCAGGGTCAGCACCACGCGGGCGCCGGACATCCCGATCGGGTGGCCGAGCGCGATGGCGCCGCCGTTGACGTTGACGATGTCGGAGGAGACGCCCAGGTCCTTCATGGACTGGTGCGCGACGGCCGCGAAGGCCTCGTTGATCTCGATCAGGTCGAGGTCGGCGACCTCCAGGCCCTCCTTGGCCAGCGCGTGCTTGATCGCGTTGGACGGCTGCGACTGGAGCGAGTTGTCCGGGCCGGCCACGTTGCCGTGGGCGCCGATCTCGGCGATCCAGGTCAGGCCCAGCTCCTCGGCCTTGGCCTTGCTCATCACGACCACGGCGGCGGCGCCGTCGGAGATCTGCGAGGAGGTGCCGGCGGTGATCGTGCCGTCCTTGGCGAAGGCCGGGCGCAGCTTGGCCAGGCCCTCGACGGTGGTGTCCGCGCGGATGCCCTCGTCCTGGCTGAACAGCACCGGCTCGCCCTTGCGCTGCGGGATGGCGACCGGGGTGATCTCGGCGTCGAAGACCCCGTCGGCCTGCGCCTTGGCGGCCCGCTGGTGGGAGGCGGCGGCGATCTCGTCCTGCACCTCGCGCGGGATGCCCAGGCGGGTGTTGTGCTTCTCGGTGGACTCGCCCATCGGGATGTTCTCGTAGGCGTCGGTGAGGCCGTCGTGGGCCATCGCGTCGAGCATCGCGATCGCGCCGTACTTGAAGCCCTCGCGGGACTTCGGCAGCAGGTGCGGGGCGTTGGTCATCGACTCCTGGCCGCCGGCCACCACGATGTCGAACTCCCCGGCGCGGATCAGCTGGTCGGCCAGCGCGATGGCGTCGAGGCCGGAGAGGCAGACCTTGTTGATGGTCAGCGCCGGGACGTTCATCGGGATGCCGGCCTTGACGGCGGCCTGGCGGGCCGGGATCTGGCCGGCGCCGGCCTGGAGCACCTGGCCCATGATCACGTACTGGACCTGCTCGCCGGTGATCCCGGCCCGCTCCAGAGCGGCCTTGATCGCGACGCCGCCGAGGTCGGCGCCGGAGAAGCCCTTGAGGGAGCCCAGCAGGCGACCCATCGGGGTCCGCGCACCGGCAACGATCACAGAGGTGGTGTTGGTCATGGGACGGGCCCCTTCGCACGTCGTGGCCAGGTGAGGATGCGCTCAATGTACTGACCTGTTACCCGCCCGTCACCGGAGCGACGGTGTGATCGAGCGCACTGGCACCCTCCAGTCAACACCGTGCCGACCCGCTCCGGGTGAACCGCCCGCCGTGTGAGCAGGCTCGCACGCCCGGCACTGGCGTACGGCGCGGGCCATGCGCTGCACTTGGTGCACCTTTCCCACCGCCCTTCCCCACCCCGGAGGCCGTCGTGCTGACCCGCATCGACCACATCGGCATCGCCTGCCGAGACCTCGACAAGACGGTCGAGTTCTACCGCGCCACCTACGGCTTCGAGGTCTTCCACTCCGAGGTCAACGAGGAGCAGGGCGTCCGCGAGGCCATGCTCCGGATCAACGGCACCGACGACGGCGGCGCCTCCTACCTCCAGCTGCTGGAGCCCACCCGGCCCGACTCCACCGTGGCCAAGTGGCTGGAGAAGAACGGCGAGGGCGTGCACCACATCGCCTTCGGCACCGCCGACGTGGACGGCGACTCCGAGGCCATCCGGGACAAGGGCGTCCGGGTCCTCTACGACCAGCCGCGGATCGGCTCGATGGGGTCGCGGATCACCTTCCTCCACCCCAAGGACTGCGGGGGCGTCCTGACCGAGCTGGTGACCTCCGCGCAGCAGGGCCACGACGAGCACTGATCCCCTCCCGGCCGGCCCCGGGGCGGGCCCCGCCCCGGCGGCGACCGACGGCCCGTCGGTCATGACCCGTCAGTAACCTGGCGGGAAGAGCCGGAAAACACCCCTGCGGCCATTCCCCCGCAGTGCGCTCCCACTACAATGCCCAGGTGCGCGACGGCTCCGGGGGACGGAGGCGACGGGCACGGCCGAAGACAGGCCCGTCCGCCCACCGGTGGTCGGCCCGTCGCAAGGGGAGTCCATTACGCGGGCACGGCTGAACAGTCGCAAGACGGATCTGTCACCATTCTCCACAAGGCAAGAGTTCGCCCAGGAGTCCACTCGGACGGGGGAACGCGGCATCCCCGCGCTCCCGCGCCCCGGACTCCGACGACCGCGGCGGGCGGCCCCGACATGGCGGGGAGCCGTCCACCGGCTGCGGATGCAAGGACCAGTCGGACCGGCGCCCGGGATACCGGAGCCCGGCCCCGGCCCGGTCGAGGACGCGACCAGGAGATGGATGGGACCGCGGAGTGCGGGGCAACGACCGCTACGAGGCTGACGATCACCTCTCCCAGTTCGAGGCCGAGATGGGTCGGACTCGGAAGGAGCGGGACAAGGCAGTCGAGCATGCCGAGGACCTCGCCTACCAGGTGGAGGTACTGCGGGCGAAACTGCACGAGTCCCGCCGCATGCTCGCCCAGCCGCGCGCCTTCGACGCCGTCTCCGGCCAGGCCGAGCAGATGCTCCGCACCGCCGAGATGCAGGCCCAGCAGCTGCGCGCCGACGCCGAGCGCCAACTGCGCGACTCCCAGGCCGCCACCCAGCGGATCATGGCCGAGGCCGCCGAGCGCACCGCCCGGCTGGAGGCCGACCTGGCCGCTCGCCGCCGCCAGCTGGAGGACGAGCTCACCGAACTGCGCCGCTCCGCCGAGCAGCACGTCAACGGCTGGGCCGAGCAGACCCGGGCCGGCTCCGAGCAGGAGGCCCAGCGGCTGCTCCAGGAGGCCCGAGCCGAGGCCGAGCGGATGGTCGCCGCCGCCCGTGCGGAGGCCGTCGCCCTCTCCGATCACGCCCGCGCCCGGACCGCCGCCGACGTGGACGCCGCCCGCGGTGAGGCCCAGGCCGCCGCCGAGGCCGCCCTGCAGCGGGCCCAGAACGACGCCGAGCGCCTGCTGCGCGCCGCCTCCGAGCAGGCCCAGCAGGCCGGCGCCCAGGCCGCCGCCGACGTGGACGCCGCCCGGGGCGAGGCCCAGCAGCAGCTGGCCGCCGCACACGCCGCCGCCGAGGGCCAGCTGGCCGGTGCCCAGGCCGAGATCGGCCGGCTCAAGGCGCAGGCCGCCGCCGAGCAGGCCCGGGCCGAGCAGCAGCTCGCCGCGGCCAAGGCCGAGATAGAGCGGCTGCGCGCCGAGGTGATCGCCGAGGCGGAGCGCACCCGCTACGAGGTCACCGAGCTGCGCGCCCAGGCCGAGCAGGCCGCCGAACAGCTCCAGGCCGACGCCGAGGCCGCCGCCGAACGCAGGGTCGCCGACGGCGAGGCCGCGAACGAGCAGCGCTCGCAGACCGCCCGGGCCGAGGTGGCCCGGATGGTCGCCCAGGCCACCAAGGAGGCCTCGGCGATCCGCGCCGAGGCCGAGGCCGTCCGCGACGAGGCCGCCACCAAGCAGGCCGAGGCCGACGCCGCCAAGGCCGCCGCGGCGGAGGAGAGCGAGCGGCTGCGGGCCACCGCCGAGTCGGTGGCCACCGAGCTGAAGGCCGAGGCCGAGGCGGCGATCGCCGAGCTGCGGGCCCAGGCCGAACGGGACGTCGCCGAGCTGCGGGCCCAGGCCGAGGCCGACGCCCAGCGGCTGCGCGGCGAGGCCGAGGAGGCGGGCCGGGCGGCCGGCGCCAAGGACGCCACCGTCCACCTCGCCAAGGCCGCCAAGACCGCCGAGGAGGTGCTCGGCCGGGCCGACCAGGACGCCGAGAACGCCCGCAGCGAGGCCGCCGCCGAGGCCGAGCGGATCCGCGCGGAGGCCGCCGCCGAGGCGCAGCGGCTGCGCGAGCAGGCCCAGGCCGCCGTCGAGCAGGCCCAGAACGCCGCTCTGGACGACGCCGCCGCGATCCGCGAGCGGATCGAGCAGATGCAGGACGAGGCGGCCCGGCTGCGGGCCGAGGCCGAGGAGCTGCGTGCCCAGGCCGCCGCCGAGGCCGACCGGGTGCGCGGCGAGGCCCGCCGCCAGGCCGTGGTCCAGATCGAGGAGTCGGCGAAGAACGCCGAGGAGCTGCTCAGCAAGGCCAAGGCCGACGCGGACGAGCTGCGCGCGGGTGCCGCCGGGGAGATCGAGCGGCTGCGCGAGCAGGCTCAGGAGCAGGCCGCCGAGACCCAGGGCCGGGCCGAGCAGACCCTGACCCGGGCCCGCGCCGAGGCCGGGAAGATCACCGAGGCGGCCGAGCAGCAGGGCCAGGACGCGCTCGCCGCCGCCAAGGCCGCGGCCGCCGAGAACCGGGCCGCGGCCGAGCGCGAGACCGCCGAACTCCGGCGCGAGGCAACCGAGTTCGACCAGCAGGTGCGCGCCGGGGCGACCGCCGCGGCGCAGGCCCTGACCACCGAGGCGCAGGCCGAGGCGACCTCCGTCCGGGACGCCGCGGTGGCCGACGCCGAGCGGGTGCGCACGGAGGCCGACACCGAGGCCGCCCGGGCCCGGGCCGAGGCCGAGGCCGCCGCCGAAGCGCTGCGCGAGGAGAGCCGGCGCGAGCGGGAGGAGGCGGCCGAGGGGCTGCGGCGCGAGCGCGAGGAGACCTCCGAGCACCTGGACGCCGCCGAGGCCGCCCGCGAACAGGCCGAGCAGGCCGCCGCGGAACTGCGGGCCCTGGCCCAGCAGGAGACCACCCAGCAGCGCGAGACCGCCGAGGCCTACGCCGACCGCGTCCGCACCGAGGCCGAACAGCACGCCACCGACCTCACCGAGCGCACCGCGGCCGAGACCGCCGAGGTCCGCGAGGCGGCCGACCAGCACGTCGCCGAGGTCCGCGAGCAGGCCGACGCCTACGCCGACGAGCAGCGCACCACCGCCGACACCTACGCCGCGCAGACCCGGACGGAGGCCGAGCAGGCCGCCGCGGAACTGCGGGCCCTGGCCCAGCAGGAGACCACCCAGCAGCGCGAGACCGCCGAGGCCTACGCCGACCGCGTCCGCT
>NZ_JBHXEM010000002.1:100210-168413 GCF_042724755.1 Kitasatospora sp. NPDC127067
CACCGAGGCCGAACAGCACGCCACCGACCTCACCAAGCGCACCGCGGCCGAGACCGCCGAGGTCCGCGAGGCGGCCGACCAGCACGCGGCCCAGGTCCGCGAGGCCGCCGAGCAGCACTCCACCGAGGTCCGCGAGCAGGCCGACGCCTACGCCGACGAGCAGCGCACCGCCGCCGACACCTACGCCGCCGACGTCCGCGAGCAGGCCGACACCTTCGCCGCCGAGCAGCGCACCGCCGCCGAGGAGTCGCTGGAGCGCGCCGAGGCCACCGCCGAGCAGCGCCGCGCCGAGGCCGCCAAGGACGCCAAGGCGACTCGCGAGAAGGCCGCCGCCGAGCTGGCCCTGGCCAACGAGCAGGCCTCGACCGTCCGGGCCGAGGCCGGCCGCGAGCTGTCCGAGGCCCGCGCCACCGCCGACGGCATCCGGGCCGAGGCCACCGCCGAGCTGGAGCAGGCCAAGGCCGACCGCGCCGAGCTGATCTCCGCCGCCAAGGCCGAGGGCGCCGAGCTGGTGGCCGTCGCCGAGGAGGAGGCCGCCGAGGTCCGCCAGGCGGTGGCGGGCATGCACGAGGCCGCCGCCGAGCAGATCGCCGCGCTCAGGGCCGCCGCCGGGCAGGAGGCCGCCGAGGTCCGCGAGGCCGCCGAGCAGGACGCCACCGAGCTGCGCGTCCTCGCCGAGCGGGAGACCACCGAGCAGCGGGAGTCCGCCGACGCGTACGCCGCCGAGCTGCGCAGCCTGGTGGAGCGCGAGAGCGCCGAGCGGCGCGAGCTCGTCGACCGCGAGACCGCCGACCTGCGGGCCCGTACGGAGGCCGAGACCACCGCCCTGCGCGAGCAGACCGAGCTGGAGCTGGCCGCCGAGCGGGAGGCCACCGAGAACGAGCTCGGCCGGCAGCGCGCCGAGGCCCTGGCCTACGACGAGCAGCTGCGCGCGGACGCCGAGGCCGAGCTGCGCGCCGCCCAGGAGGCCGCCGAGCAGCTGCGCGCCGACGCCGGGGCGCAGGCCGCCCGGACGGTGGCCGAGGCCGAGGCCCAGGGTGCCCGCGGCATCGCCGACGCCGAGGAGCTGTCCGCCGGTCTGCGGGCCGAGGCCGAGGAGTACGCCCTCGCCACCCGCACCCTGGCCGACGAGTACGACTCCGCCACCCGCTCCCGCGCCGACGACTACGACGCCAAGACCCGGGAGGCCGCCGAGCAGTTCGACAGGGCCACCCGCGAGCACGCCCAGTCCGTCCTGGAGAAGGCCTTCGCGGACGCCGAGGCGCTCGGCGAGGACGCCCAGACCACCGCGCTGGCGACCACCGCCGCCGCGGAGGAGCAGGCGGACGCGATGGTCGCCGCCGCCCGCAAGGAGGCCGGCCGGCTGGTCGCCGCCGGCGAGGCGGCCGGTCAGGCCGAGGTCGAGAAGGGCCGTTCCGACGCGGACGCCCTGCTCGCCGAGGCCCGCCGGGACGCGACGGCGATCCGCGAGCGCGCCGAGGAACTGCGCGAGCGCACCGACGCCGAGGTCGAGGCCCTGCACGAGCGCGCCCGCAAGGAGAACGCGGCGGCCATGAAGTCGGCCGGCGAGCGGGTGGACGCGCTGGTGACGGCCGCCCAGGAGCAGCTGACCGAGGCCGAGGAGCAGGCGGTGGCCACCGTCGCCGAGGCCGAGGACCGCGCGGCGGCGCTGGTCGCGGCGGCCGAGGACCGCGCGAGCGAGCTGACCTCGGAGGCGTCCGCGGAGGCCAGCAAGGTCCGGCTGTCGGCCGTCCGCAAGGCGGAGGGCCTGCTGAAGGAGGCGGAGACCAAGCTCGCCAACTCCACGGACCGCGCCGAGTCGCTCATCGAGAAGGCCGAGGCGAAGCTGCGGTCGTCCGAGAGCGAGGCCGAGGAGCGGCTGGACCGGGCCTCCACCGAGGCGGAGAAGCGGCTGCGGGACGCCGACGAGGCCGCGGACGAGCAGATCGAGCTGGCGAAGGCGGAGGCCGAGCGGCTGCTCGCCGAGGCGACGGCCGAGGCGAAGCGGGTCACCGACGAGGGCCGGCGCGAGCTGGACGAACTGGTGCGCCGCCGCAAGGACATCAACACCGAGATCTCCAGGGTCCAGGACGTGCTGTCCGCCCTGGAGGCGTTCGAGGCGCCGGCGCCGGTCGCCCAGGCCAACGGGGGAAGCAGCACCAAGAAGGACGGGGGCGCCAAGGCCGGTGCCGGAGTTGGCTCCCCCCGGTCGGGTGGCAATCGCTCCAAGAGCGCACCACCCGATTGAGCGGACATTGGCGGTCATTGTCCGTGAGAGAACGGCATATCGCCGTCGACACTCCGGTACCGTGTCAGGATTCCCTCAACCACCTCAGCGGTTTGACGACAGGAAGCCCAGAACCCCATGAGCGACAGTCACTCCCCTCACGGCTTCGACCTGGTGCGCCGTGGGTACGAGCGCGCCCAGGTCGACGAGCGGATCACCAAGCTGGTGGCCGACCGTGACAGTGCCTTGACCCGGATCAGTGCGCTGGAGAAGCGCATCGAGGAGCTCCACCTGGAGACCCAGTCCGCCCAGGCGGCGGTCGTGGAGCAGGAGCCCTCCTACGCCGGTCTCGGCGCCCGGGTCGAGAAGATCCTGCGACTCGCCGAGGAGGAGGCCAAGGACCTGCGCGACGAGGCGCACCGCGCCGCCGAGCAGCACCGCGAGCTGGCCGAGGCCGCCGCCCAGCAGGTCCGCTCCGAGGCCGAGAACTACGCCAAGGACCGCAAGGCCAAGGCGGAGGACGAGGGGATGCGGATCGTCGACAAGTCCAAGAGCGACGCCGCCCAGCTGCGCGCCGAGGCCAACAAGGACGCCCAGAACAAGCGCGAGGAGGCGGACGCCCTCTTCGAGGACACCCGCACCAAGGCCGCCCAGGCCGCGCTGGAGTTCGAGACCAACCTGGCCAAGCGCCGCGAGCAGTCCGAGCGGGACCTGGCCGCCCGTCAGGCCAAGGCCGAGAAGCGCCTGGCCGAGATCGAGCACCGGGCGGAGCAGCTGCGCCTGGAGGCCGAGAAGCTGCGCACCGACGCCGAGCGCCGCGCCCGCCAGACCGTCGAGACGGCCCAGCGCCAGTCCGAGGACATCGTGGCCGACGCCAACGCCAAGGCGGACCGCATCCGCAGCGAATCCGAGCGCGAGCTGGCGGCCCTCACCAACCGCCGCGACAGCATCAACGCCCAGCTGACCAACGTCCGCGAGATGCTGGCGACGCTGACCGGCGCGGCCGTGGCCGCCGCCTCGCTGCCGACCGACGACACCCTGGGCGTGCCCGCCCAGCAGTCGCGCTGACGCACGCAGGCCCCGGCGGCACCGCAGGCCCTCACCCACCCGGGTGAGGGCCTGTCGGCTTTCGCGCCGTCACCGTCCCGAGCGGGCGCGGGCCGGGCGCTTCCGGGCCGGTCGGACGCGGGCCCTCACCTCGGGTAGGCGCCGTCCGGCCGCTGGTAGCCGCTGCTGAGCTGGTTGCCCTCGTCGTCGGAGACGGTGCCGAACCAGGAGGTGCACCAGACCGACACCGAGTCCGGCCAGTACTGCACCTCGAAGGGGTGTCCGGGCCCGTAGTCGCCGTACGAGGTGACGATGAAGGTCTCCCCCGGGCGCATCCAGTAGTCCTCGCCGAGCGGTTCCAGCGTGAGCTCGACCAGGCCCTCGCCCCGGTTGGTCACGGGCATCCGGCCGGTGACCTCCAGGGCGGAGAAGTCCCAGGCCGCCGCGTCCTGGCTCTCCTGGCTCATCCGGCGGCCACCCGGGCGAGCAGGGTGCGCACGACGGCGTCGAAGGCCTCGGGCGCCTCCAGGGCGCTCAGGTGGCCCACCCCGGGCAGGACGGTCAGCTCGGCGTCCGGCCGGGCCCGCAGCATCGGCTCGGCCTCCTCGGGCGCCACCAGGGCGTCCTGGGCGCCCGCCACGACGGAGACCGGCACCCGCAGGGCGGCCAGGACGTCCAGGGCGTCCGGGCGGGCCGCCATGGCCCGCTGGGCCCAGGCGACGGCGGCCGGCGGCGCGGCGGCGACCATCGCCTGCACCCGCTCCACCAGGTGCTGCGAGTCGGGCCCGAGCTGCCCGGCCGCGACCTGCTCGTCGAGCAGCAGCCGCACGCTGTCCCGCGCGGTGACGGCGGCGGCGATCCGCTCCCGGTTGGCCCGTACCGCGTCGGAGTCGGCGGTGGCCCGGGTGTTGGCCAGCAGCAGGCCGGCCAGCCGGTCGGGGTGGCGGCGGGCGAAGGCCAGCGCCACGTAGCCGCCCATGGAGAGCCCGGCGACCACCGCGCGCTCGATCCCGGCCGCGTCCAGCAGCAGCGCGAGGTCGTCCGCGACCGGGTCCAGCGAGGGCTCGTCGGCGCCCAGCACAGTGCCGCCGAACCCCCGCTGGTCGGGGGCGAGCACGCGCGCTTCGTCCCCGGTCAGGCCGGGCAGCGTGTCCAGTTGGGACGACCACATCGAGGCGTTCAACGGAAAGGCGTGCAGCAGCACGAGTGGTGTTCCGGTACCGCTCTCGCGGACCGACACTGCGGAGGGGAGCTGGGTCATGCGTCCAACCTATTCCGGCACGCCCGGCGGGCCCACTCAGCGGGCCGCGATACCCCCTTTGTCCTAGCCTGGCAAGGAAGTGAGGGAGCGCGAATGATCGAGTTGCACGACCTGACAAAACGTTACGGCAAGACGCTCGCGGTGGACCGGCTCAGCTTCCAGGTCCCTCGGGGCGTGGTGACCGGCTTCCTCGGCCCGAACGGCGCCGGCAAGTCCACCACCATGCGCATGATCCTCGACCTCGACCGCCCGACCGCCGGCCGAGTGACCATCGACGGCAGACGGTACGGCCAGCTCAGCGAGCCGCTCAAGTACATCGGCGCGCTCCTGGAGGCCAAGGCCGTCCACCCCGGCCGCACCGCCCGCGACCACCTGCTCTGGCTCGCCCAGAGCAACCGCATCCCCGTGCGCCGGGTGGACGAGGTGCTCGCCCTGGTCGGCCTCACCCCGGTCGCCCGCAAGCGGGCCCGCGGCTTCTCGCTCGGCATGGGCCAGCGCCTGGGCATCGCCTCCGCCCTGCTCGGCGACCCGGAGATCGTCATGTTCGACGAGCCGGTCAACGGCCTGGACCCGGAGGGCATCCTCTGGATCCGCAACCTGATGAAACGCCTCGCCACCGAGGGCCGGACGGTCTTCGTCTCCTCCCACCTGATGAGCGAGATGGCCGTCACCGCCGACCACCTGGTGGTCATCGGCCGCGGCCGGCTGCTCGCCGACCTGCCGATGCCGGAGTTCATCCGGCGCAACTCCCGCTCCGCCGTACGGCTGCGCACCCCGGAGCCCGAGCGGCTGCTCGACGTGCTGGCCGAGGCCGGCCTGCGGCCCGAGCCGGGCCCGGACGGCTCCCACGAGGTGGTCAACGGGGACATCGCGCGGCTCGGCGAGCTGTTCGCCGGGCACGGCGTGGTGCTGCACGAGCTCAGCCCGCAGCAGGCCTCGCTGGAGGAGGCCTTCATGCAGATGACGGCCGACTCGGTGGAGTACCACGCGGGCGACGGACCGGGCCGGGACGCGGCCGGCGCGCCCACCGAGTGGGGCGCCGGCTGGAGGGCGGACGGCGCCCGGCCGACCACCACCGCACGGCAGGAGGAGAACTGAGATGGCGTCCTTCCCGGCGATCCTCCGCTCCGAGTGGACGAAGATCCGCAGCGTCCGCTCGACGGTCTGGACGCTCGCGCTGACCTTCGTCGTCACGGTCGGCATCGGCGCGCTGCTGTCCCTGCTCACCAACAACAACTTCACCGAGTTCCGCCGCGACGACCTGTCCCCGTTCGACGCCACCGGGACGTCCTTCTCCGGCATCATGCTCGGCGAGCTGGCGATCATCGTCTTCGGCGTGCTGGCGATCGGCAACGAGTACAGCAGCGGCATGATCCGGGTCACCCTGGCCGCCGTCCCGCAGCGCGCCACCCTGCTCACCGGCAAGGCGGCGGTGCTCGGCGCCCTCGCCCTCGCGGTCTCGCTGGTGACGGCCTTCGTCACCTTCTTCGTCGGCCAGTCGCTGCTCGGCACGCACTCCACCACGATCGGCGAGCCCAACGTGCTGCGGGCGGTGTTCGGGGCCGCGCTGTACCTGACGATGCTCTGCCTGTTCTCGGCCGGCGTCACCACGATGCTGCACAACCAGACGCTCGCGCTCGGCGTGCTGGTGCCGTTCTTCTTCCTGCTCTCGCCGATCCTCTCGGCGGTGCCGAAGGTCAAGACCCTGGCCCACTACTTCCCCGACTACGCGGGCTCGCGGATGCTGCTGGTGTACGAGCAGCACGGCCAGCCGTACGGGCCGTGGACCGGCTTCCTGATCTGCCTCGCCTGGACGGCCGCGGCACTGGTCGGCGGTGCGCTGGTGCTCAAGAAGCGCGACGCCTAGCGGGACCCGGCCGGACCCGTCAGTACCGCGGAGCGCCGCGGCCTCGCAGGACGTTGGAGGCCCGGCGCTCCCGCGCTCCCCAGCAGGCGCGGTGCCAGTGCCGCCGGTCGTCCACTCCCGCGCCGTACTGCGGCCAGGCCACCACGTGGCCCACCCCCGGCGGGATCTCCTGGTCGCAGCCCGGGCAGCGGTAGAACCGCCCCGCCGTCCCGGCGACCGTCTGAACCACCCAGTCCTCGCCCTGGTAGCTCTCGGTGCGGCGCAGCGAACCGCCGGCCGGGGCGGTCGGCTCTGCGCTCTCGTGCGGGGCGGCGCTCTTGATCCGGTTGCGGCGCGGCGACACGGCGGACTCCCTCTCCTCCTGGGCTCTGGATCGTTCCAGCCTACGGCCGGGCGGGCCCCCGCACGGCCACTACCACGGCTCCGTCCGGCACTTCGGCGTTTTTGCCGAGATCCACCCGATCATCGGGGAAATCGGGAGTTCCGCGTGCCATTGGCACATGACATCGGATACCCACAAGGGGAGAAGGCGGGGCCCGCAGACCCTGCGCGCACCCGAGGAGGCCCAACGATGAGCAAGACCAGCGCCCGCGCCGAGAGCGGCCGGCCCGTCGGGATCCGGCCGGTCGCCCCCGGTCCGACGCTGACGTCCGTCCCCCCGGTCACGGCCGTCGTGGGCCGGCCGCTGCCGGCGCCCCAGCGGACGGGCGCGCTGCCGCCGTCCACCGGTCCGGTGCGGGTCGGCCTGTTCCTGCTGTCCGCGCAGTTCCCCGGGCAGAGCCACGGCGAGGCGCTGGAACGCACCGTCGAATCCGCCGTCGAGGCCGAACGCGCCGGGCTGGACAGCGTCTGGCTGGCCGAGCACCACTTCGTGCCGTACGGGGTCTGCCCGGACGCCGCCACGCTCGCCGCGATGCTGCTCGGCCGCACCCGCCGGATCGGCGTCGGCACGGCGGTCAGCGTGCTCTCCACCCGCCACCCGGTGGGGCTCGGCGAGCAGGCCGCGCTGCTGCACCTCACCTCCGGCGGACGGTTCACGCTCGGGGTGGGCCGCGGCGGGCCGTGGATCGACCTGGACGTGTTCGGCGGCGGCGTGGACGCCTTCGAGAAGGGCTTCCCGGAGCGGCTGGACCTGCTGCTGCGCTGGCTGCGCGGCTCCCGGGTGGGCGCGGACGGCCCGCAGTTCGCCTTCCCCGAGGTCGCCGTGGTGCCGCGGGCCACCGAACCGGTGCGACGGCCGGGCCTGAGCAGCTGGCTGGGCCTCGGCGGGCGGACCGGCCCGGTGCGCTTCCCGCGCCAGCGCCGGGACGACGAGGGCCTCGGCGAGGAGCTCACCGCCTCCGGACGGCCGGTGGCCGGGCCGCCGGTGGTGGTCGCCTGCACCTCGCCGGGCGGGGTGCGGCTGGCCGCCGAGCGCGGCCTGCCGATGCTGCTCGGCATGCACTCCGGGGACGACGACAAGCTGCGGATGCTGGAGCTGTACCGGACCGCCTGGCTGGCCGCCGGGCGCGGCGAGGAGCAGCTGCGCCGGATCGGCCGACAGCACGTCGCGGCCGGGGTGGCCCAGGTCGACGACCGCGCCGCGGCGGCCCGGTCCACGCTGCTGAACGCGATGCCCGGCTGGTTCGAGTACGGGCTCGGCGCCCACCGCACCGTGGACGGCCGCGAGCGCAAGATGCGCGATCCGCGCCAGTACACCGAGCTGCTCTGCGACCTGCACGCGGTGGGCACCCCGCGGCAGTGCGCCGACCGGCTGCTGGCCACCGCCGAACGCACCGGCATCCGGCGCTTCGCCCTGCTCGCCGAGGGCAGCGGCGACCAGGAGGCGACCCTGGACAACATCGCCCGGCTCGGCTCGGAGGTGCTGCCGCAGCTGGGCTAGACGTGCCCGGCGGAGGACAGGCCCGGCGGGGGGACGTACCGGGTGGGGGGACGGGCCCGGGCCGCCGCCCCTCCCCCCGCACCGGGGGACGGGGGCGGCCGGCGCCGCAGCGGGCTACGGCGGGGTCAGCAGTCCCGCAGTTCCTCGGACTGGTTGAGCAGCTGCTCCCGGACCGAGGTGAAGCGGTCGTACCGCGCCTCGTTGGCGTCCGACGGCAGGAACACCGCGACCCGGTGACAGTTCTGGAAGGCCAGCCGAACCCCGAAGTGGCGCTGGAGAGCGCCCCGGATGGCGTCGCTGGCGAGCGCGCGCAGCAGCTGGCCGCGGGCCTGCTCGCTGGGCGGCGGCACCTGGTTGTCGGCGAAGTCGGTGCCGTCGACCTTCGCCTGGGCGACCAGCGAGCTGATCAGGTCCCAGGCGTAGGGCAGAGAGACGCGGACGCAGTCGACGAATTCCCGCTCGTCGACCTCGCCCCGCTCGGCCTTCTCCAGCAGGGCCGGTGAGACGTCGAGCGACATGGATTCTCCTCTCGCGGTCCACCCGCGCGGCGCCCGGGTGGTCGTGCGTAGGTCAAGCTCACAGTGAGGGTGGCGGATTCGCATGGGGTGTCCGGAACACCGAGGGACAGGGGTTTCCGGCACCTTCGCGACAGCGGCGGCACCACGGGACGTGACGTCCTGGATACCGAACGCGCTCAGAACAGCGTGGCAGTCAACGGCGCGGCAGGCCGGTCATTCCTGCGGATTGCTTCGGAAATATGTTGCGGTGCACCGGATTGGCCGGATCCCGTCGGATCGTTCATCTGAAGTCTCCATCCCCGTTGACAGCGATCCCGCGAGCGTGCCGTCACACACCGTAGCGACTTGAGGGTGGGGGCGCCAGACCTCGACGGGGCGGTGGCGGGACCGCAGGACCTCCATGTTGGCCGGGTTCGCGCTTTCTTCACCCAGCCGTCGCGGAATCGCATCAACTGGCCCCGGTGGGCTAGCGTGGTCGACCGTGCGTCTCGTAATTGCCCGCTGCTCAGTCGACTATGCCGGTCGGCTCTCCGCCCATCTGCCCTCCGCCACCAGGCTGATCCTGGTCAAGGCCGACGGCAGCGTCAGCATCCACGCCGACGACCGCGCCTACAAGCCGCTCAACTGGATGTCCCCGCCGTGCGCCCTCAAGGAGGCCGACGGGGTCTGGACGGTGGAGAACAAGGCCGGCGAGAAGCTCATCATCACGCTGGAGGAGGTGCTGCACGACTCGTCCCACGAGCTCGGGGTCGACCCCGGCCTGATCAAGGACGGCGTGGAGGCACACCTCCAGGAGCTGCTCGCGGACCGGATGGAGGTGCTCGGTGCCGGCTGGTCGCTGATCCGCCGCGAGTACCCCACCGCGATCGGCCCGGTCGACATCCTCTGCCGCGACGCCGACGGCGCCACGGTGGCCGTCGAGATCAAGCGCCGCGGTGAGATCGACGGCGTCGAACAGCTCACCCGCTACCTCGAACTCCTCAACCGGGACCCGCTGCTGGCCCCGGTCAAGGGCATCTTCGCCGCGCAGGAGATCAAGCCGCAGGCCCGCGTCCTGGCCACCGACCGCGGTATCGGCTGCGTGGTGCTGGACTACGACGAGCTGCGCGGCATCGACGACGACAAGCTCAAGCTGTTCTGACCGCTCAGGACGGACTGGACGACGGGCTGGACGTGCCGGTCGGACCGGCCGAGCCGCTCGACGACGGGCTCGGTTTGGCGGTCGTGGTGGACGGCTCCGGCGACGGCGAGGTGCCGGTGCCGCCGCCACCGGGCTGAGTGCCGCCTCCGCCGGTGCCGCCCGCGCCCGGACCGCCGGGGTTCGGCCCCGACGGCTGCTGGCCCGGTACGGGCGGCTGCTGCGGGGCCTGCGACCCGCCCGCCCCCGGCGAGGAGCTCGGCCTCCTCGTCGGCGAGGCGCTCGGCGAGTGCGAGGCACTGGCGCTCGCGGACGGCGCCGGGCTGCTCCCCTGCGTCGGCGCACCGCCCGGCCCGGCACCGGCCGTCGTCGGCCCGGCACTGCCGGACTGCTGCGGGAACGGCGGGTCCTGGGTGCCGCCGCCGTCCAGCCGGCCGTTGTTGTGCGGGTCCTTCCCCCTGACCTCCTCCGGCCCGCTGAAGCTCATCGCCACCGCCGCGCCGAGGACCCCCAGGGTCAGCACCGCGGTGGAGACCACGGCCGCCCGCCGGCGCCTGCTGGACTTCAGGCGGGCCGGCACCCGGGCCGCGATCTTGCGGATCACCGGGGCGCGGCCGGGCGCCGCGACGGGCGCGGCGGCCGGCAGCTGCCGGCCCTCGGCGCGCAGCAGGTCGAGCATCCGGCGTGCGGCGGCCACCCCGCGCTGCTCGCCCGCGGCGGCCCGCAGGGTCAGCGCGGTCTCCAGTTCGGCGACGGCCCGGGAGGACTGCCGGACGCAGATCGCGTGCACGCCCGCCTCGTGGTGGAACCAGGCCTGGTCGACCGCCGAACCGGTGCGGCGGGCCGCCTCCAGACCGAGCTGGAGCACCCGCTCCCAGGCGCCCCAGCGCAGCGACAGCGCCAGCGCGGGCGCCGCCGCCCGGGCGAGCCGGACCACCGCGTCGTGCCGTCCGGCGGTGCGGTCGGCGAGCAGCACGCCGACCATCACCTCGGCCTCGGCGGCGACCTGTTCCAGCGTCACCGAGCTGTGCCCCACCCACCAGGCGAAGTGCTGGGCGGCCCCGTCGACGGAGCCCCGGGCGGGCCAGTGCGGGAGGAGCAGGTCGAGCGCGCCGGCGGTCAGCCGGTGGTGCCCGCCGATGGACACCGCCAGTCCGGCGTCGGCGAGTTCGGCGAGGGCGGCCTCGCCCTGCCCGACGTCGATCAGCGCCGGCAGGTGCGGCGCGGTGGGGCATTCGCCGCCGAGCGCGACGGCGAGCCGCAGCACGGCCTGCGCGGGCTCGCTCAGTCCCTCGGCGAGCCGGACCGCGGGCGAGGCGGTCTCCGCCACCGAGGGCAGCGGGACGGTGAGCCGCAGCGCGTTCTCCCGGATCGCCGGGTCCTCGTCGTGGACGGGCTCGTCGACGGCCCCGAAGACGTCCATCCGGTCGTCCTCGGCGGCCACCAGCGCGTCCACCGCGACGTCCCGCTGGCGCAGCAGCGCGGCGGCCTGGACGAAGCGCAGCGGCAGGCCCTCGGACTCGAACCAGAGGTCCACCGCCCAGGCCTTCTCGGTGACGTCCAGCGGCCGCCCGGCCAGCCGGGCGGTGAGGGCCAGGCAGGCGGAGCGGGAGAGTCCGGCCACCAGGTGGTCCTGGAGCCGGGAGCCGGGGGGCAGCGGCGGGCCGTCCGGGGCGGCGGAGATCAGGAAGGCGCAGCCGGGGGCGGCGGCGAGCAGTTCCTCCAGCTCGGCGCCGGAGGGCTCGGCGGCGTCGATCACCACGATCGCGCCGACCTCGGCGAGGTGGAAGGCCAACTGCCCGGGGTCGGGGCGGTATCCGGGGGCGTGGTGGGTGGCCGCGAAGAGGTCCTGGAGCAGGTCGGCGCCGGTCCGGCGGTGGCCGCAGAGCTGCACCACGCCGTCGGGGGCGAGGTCGGCGGCGGCCTCGGCGACGGCCGACAGCAGCGCGCTGCGGCCCGAGCCGGCCTGGCCGACCAGGCGTATCGAGCGGCCCTCGGCGAGCAGGGCGAGCAGTTCTGCGGTGTCGGTCTCGCGGTCGAGCATCGGCAGATCGGCGGGCCCGGCGCCGAGCGCGAGCGGGCCGACCGCGCGGCCGACGCCGCCGACCGGACCGCGGGCGGGCTCGCTGCGTCCGGTCCGGCGCGGACGGGGCCGCCACTCCTCGGGACAGGTCCTGGCCTCGGAGCCGTCCGGGGCGCCGACGCCCACCAGCAGGGCGCCGGAGACCAGTTCGCCGCCGCGGGTGCGAACGGCCTCCTGCCGGAACTCCCCGGATGGCTGTGCCACGTTCTGCTCCGCATCGTGCTCGGCCGTCGGCGCCCCGCGCCGCCCGGCTGACGTCCCGGTGGCGGCCGCGGCCGGGCTGGAGGCAGCCCCGGCGGCCGTCTTCTGACGGGCAGACTCTTGCACATCCGGCCCCGGCCGTGCAGAGCGGTCCGTGGCCGACGGCCGGTCCGCGGCGCTGACCAGGGGCGTTGCGCGGACGGACCGGGGGTGCGCAGGCGCACGGTCCCGGCGCGCGGCGCGGTGGGGGCCGTGGGGCCGCGGGAGTTAGAGAGCGAACCCGTGCGCCTCGGCGGCGCCGTCGACGGCCAGGATGCGGTGCAGCTTGGTGGCCACCAGTAGCCGCTGCAGCTG
This sequence comes from Kitasatospora sp. NPDC127067, assembly GCF_042724755.1. Classification (NCBI taxonomy): domain Bacteria; kingdom Bacillati; phylum Actinomycetota; class Actinomycetes; order Kitasatosporales; family Streptomycetaceae; genus Kitasatospora; species Kitasatospora sp. NPDC127067. Next base: position 112,789 of record NZ_JBHXEM010000002.1, read on the forward strand.
GGCCGGGACGGAGCGCAGCACCAGCCGGCGGCCGATCCGGCCGGCCCGCCGGTGGGTGCCCATGATCACGCCGAGCCCGGTGGCGTCCCAGAACTCCAGCCGGCCGAGGTCGAGTACGAGGTCGCCGAGGCCGCCGTCCACGGCCTGGTGCAGCCGGGCCCGCGCGTCGGCGGCGGTGCGCACGTCGAGGCGGCCTTCGATGGCCAGCGCCGTGTGGTCGCCGGTGATGCGCATGCTCTCCTCCTTCGCCTGGACGGCCTGGTGCGGGGCGGGTCCGCCCCGGCCGTGCCGGGAGCGGGAGCGGGGGGTGCATACGGGCGGGCCGAAGCCCCACACCCGGACCCGGGCGGAATGCCGGGTTCCCTCATCTGACGGTGAACCGGCTCCGCAGGTTGCTGGTTTTGGCCAGATCTGAAGCAACTTCACCCGTCCGAGGGAATATACGCAGGTCGGCCCCACACCTACGCTCGATTACCGCCCAAATCACCCGTCTGCGGCACCCGGCGTGAGGAAACTCACCCGGCCCTGCGGGGCGGGCCGTACGATGCTCCGATCGCACGGCCCGGCCGGTCGTTCAGCCCTGCCGGCTCACTTGCCCTCGTACGGGTAGAAGCCGCGGCCGCTCTTGCGGCCCAGGTCACCGGCGGTGACCATGCGGGCCATGATCTCCGGCGCGGCGAACTTCTCGTCCTGGGTCTCGGTGTAGATGTTGCGGGCGGCGTGCAGCAGGATGTCCACGCCGGTCAGGTCGGCGGTCTGGAGCGGGCCCATCGCGTGGCCGAAACCGAGCCGGCAGGCGGTGTCGATGTCCTCGGCGGTGGCCACGCCCGACTCGTACAGGCTGGCGGCCTCGACGACCAGCGCGGTGATCAGGCGGGTGGTCACGAAGCCGGCCACGTCGCGGTTGACCACCACGACCTCCTTGCCGACGCCCTCGGCGTAGGCGCGGGCGGTGGCCAGCGTCTCGTCGCTGGTCTTGTAGCCGCGGACCAGCTCGACCAGCTTCATCATCGGGACGGGCGAGAAGAAGTGGACGCCGACGACCGACTCCGGGCGCCCGGTGGCGGCGGCGATCCGGGTGATCGGGATGGCGGAGGTGTTGGAGGCCAGTACGGCGCCGTCCTTGGCGAGCTTGTCGAGCTCGCGGAAGACGGCCTCCTTGACCTCCAGCTTCTCGAACACGGCCTCGACCACGATGTCGGCCTCGGCGACGGCGCCCAGGTCGGTGGTGATGGTGATCCGGCCCAGCGCGGCCTCGGCGTCCTCGGCGCTCAGCCTGCCCTTGGCGACGAACTTCTCGTAGGAGGCGCGGATGCCGGCCAGGCCCCGCTGGAGCGCCTCCTCGGTGACGTCCCGCAGCACCACCGGGTGACCGGCCTGCGCGGACACCTGGGCGATGCCGGCGCCCATCAGGCCGGCACCGATCACGGCGATCTGCTTGCTGGACGCATTGCTCATGGCTGGGTCTCCCGATGCCGTCGCCGCCCCGCGGGCGGGCCCTGAAGGCGGCTCAGGGCAGGGGTCGCCGCCAGAGAGCCGCATCGCTCGTTTTTCCGGGACTCTAATGCCCAAATCCCCCGTGCAATAGCAATCGGGAGTGTGATCTGCAACCGACCTAAAACAGGTGATCAGACGGTCAGTCCGAGGTCCTGCGCCAGGATCGCCGCCTGCACCCGGCTGCGCAGCCGCAGCTTCGCCAGGATCCGGCTGACGTGCGTCTTGGTGGTCGCCTCCGCCATCTCCAGCCGGGCCGCGATCTCCCCGTTGGACATCCCGGCCCCGATGCAGGCCAGCACCTCCCGCTCGCGGCCGGTCAGCGTCCCCACCGCGGCCCGGGCCTCCGGTCCGACCGGCCGCTCGGGGCGGGCGAAGGCCCCGATCAGCCGTCTGGTCACCGAGGGCGCCAGCATCCCGTCCCCGCGCGCCACCGTGCGGATGCCCTCGATCAGGGTGTCCGCCTCCAGGTCCTTGAGCAGGAACCCGGACGCGCCGGCCCGCAGCGCGCCGTAGACGTACTCGTCCAGGTCGAAGGTGGTCAGCACGAGCACCTGGCCGGCCCCGGCGGCGACCACCTCGCGGGTCGCCGAGACGCCGTCCAGCCGGGGCATCTGCACGTCCATCAGCACCACGTCCGGCCGCAGCTCCAGGGCCAGCCGGACGGCCTCCTCGCCGTCCGCGGCCTGCCCGACCACCTCGAACTCCGGCTCGGCGCGCAGGATCATCACCAGCGCCGCGCGTACCGCCGCCTGGTCCTCCGCCACCAGCACCCGGATCGTCATGCCCGCCCCTCGTTCCCCTGGGCGCGCGGCAGCACCGCGCGCACGCTCCAGTACCCGTCCTTCGGCCCGGCCTCGAAGCTGCCTCCGAGCAGCCCGGCCCGTTCCGCCATGCCCACCAACCCGGCCCGGGCACCGGGCAGTTCACGGCCCGGACCGCCCCGGTACGGGCTGTCGACCGAGATCCGAAGTTCCTCCGGCGCGAACTCCAGCCGCAGACTGACCAGTCCGGGCCCGGCGTGCTTGAGGGCGTTGGTCAGCGACTCCTGGACGATCCGGTACGCGGCCAGCCCGACCGGCACCGGCACCTCCCCGCGCTCGCCGCGCTCGTCCAGCTCGAAGTCCAGCCCGACGTCCCGGCCGGCCGCCCGGGCCTTGGCCAGCAGGGCGTCCACCGCGGCCAGGTCGGGGGCCGCGTACGACTCGTCCACCTCTCCCCCGCCACTGTCCCGGAGCAGTCCGATCATCCGACGCATTTCGGCCAATCCCTGGACGCTGTTCTCCCGGATCACCGCCAGCACCTCCACCAGGGGATCGTCCTGGGGCAGGTCCCGGCGCCGGGCCACCGACTGCGCACCGGTGGCGTGGATCGCGATCGCCGACAGGTGGTTGGCCACCACGTCGTGCAACTCCCTTGCCATCCGGGCCCGTTCGGCGCCGATCGCCTCACGCCGGTCCATCTCCGAGAGCAGCGCGGTCTGTTCCGCCCGCAGCCGCTCGGCCTCCGCCTCCTGCCGGTGCTTGCGCACCACGTCGCCGCTCCACACCGGGCCCAGGAAGACCAGTGTGCTGACCACCACGATCAGCAGCGCCAACGAGGTGCCGCCGTAGACCGCCGCCAGGGTGGACAGTGCCAGCACCGTGGCCCCGCCGGACAGGTGCAGCACCCGGGACATCCGCGGGGTGCCGTAGATCACCGCCGCGTACAGCAGGTCGGTGTACATGATCAGCGTGGCCACCAGGTTGCCGGCGAACACGCTCGCCGCGAAGGCCAGCCCGCCGAGCGACACCGCGAGCACCGGCCTGGTCCGCCGGACCAGCTCCAGCCCGGCCATCACCAGCAGTGGCGGCACCACCGCCCACAGCGGCACCCGGTCGGCCCGGTCGTACACCCCGAAGGCGATCAGCACCGCACCGCCGAGCAGCCCGGCGAGGGCGATCAGCTGGTCCTGTCGGCGCGGGGGGAGCGCGGGGAACGGGAGGGGCACGTCCCCATCTCATCATCCCCGGCGGCCGGCCCGGCTCCGGTCCACGAAGGAGCCCGCTACATCGAAAGGTGCAGGCCGGTACGGCACCGCGCGACGACGACAGCGGCACGCCCACCGCACGAGGCTGGAAGCACCACCGAAACGTCCGGGAGCAGAACGTGATCGTCACCCTCATCGTCGCGGCCGAGATCTCCTTCTGGATCCTGCTCGGCCTCGGGCTGACCGCCCGCTACCTCCTCCGGTGGCGCCGCACCAGCACCGCGCTGCTGGTCGGCCTGCCGGTGGTGGACCTCACCCTGTACGCCCTCACCGTCCTCGACCTGCGCGGCGGCGCCACCGCGAGCTGGACGCACGCCCTGGCCGCGAGCTACGCGGGCTTCTCGATCGGCTACGGCCCCTCGCTGGTCCGCTGGGCCGACCGGCACTTCCTGCACCGCTTCGCCGGCGGCCCCAAGCCGCTGCCCTCGCCCAAGTACGGGCCGGAGCGGACCAGGTACGAGTGGCAGATCGCCGGCCGGACCGTCGTGTCCGCCGCGGTCACGCTGAGCCTGATCACCCTGCTCGTCCCGCTCTCCGCGGGCTCCGCCCACTTCGGCACCTTCCTCCAGTGGTACCTCAAGCTGGGCATCGCCGCCGTGGTCAACGTGATCGTGGCCGGCTGCTACTCGCTCTGGCCCAAGCAGCCGCCGGCCGGCGTGACGGTCGAGGACGGCCGGGTCGTCACCGGGAAGACCCTCGCCGGCAGCGCCCCGGCCGACCGGCCCTGAGCCGTCGAGGGCCCGTCCTCGGACTCCCACGGGGGAGCAGTCCGAGGACGGGCCTTCGGCATGTTCCTAGCGGTTCTCGCCCGGGACCCAGAGCACGTCCCCGCGCTCCTTGTTGGCCACCCGGGCCAGGATGAACAGCAGGTCGGACAGCCGGTTGAGGTACTTCGCGGTCAGCGGGTTGACGCTGTCACCGTGCTCCGCGATCGCCGACCAGGTCGAGCGCTCGGCCCGCCGCACCACCGTGCAGGCCAGGTGCAGGTGGGCCGCCCCGGGCGTACCGCCGGGCAGGATGAAGCTGCGCAGCTTCTCCACCCGCGCCAGGTACTCGTCGCAGTCCGTCTCCAGCCGGTCGATGTAGGACTGCAGCACCCGCAGCGGCGGGTACTTCGGGTCCTCCACCACCGGGGTGGACAGGTCGGCGCCGACGTCGAACAGGTCGTTCTGGACCCGGACGAGCACCGCCGTCATGTCCTGCGGCAGCTCACCGACGGCCAGGGCCACGCCGATCGCGGCGTTGGCCTCGTTGGCGTCCGCGTACGCGACCAGTCTCGGATCGGTCTTGCTGGTCCGGCTCATGTCGCCGAGCGCGGTGGTGCCGTCATCGCCGGTACGGGTGTAGATGCGCGTCAGATTGACCATGCGGCCAGAGTAGCCGCCGGGTTAGGCGCCGTTAACCCCGCCTCGGAAGGTCCCCGGGCGTGTCGGCAGGCCGCTGCGCGACATCGACCCTCCCCCGGCCTCCGGCCGGGGGCACCCCCGTCCGGGAGTCCCGTCGCTACGCGACATTCACCCTCTGGCCGGGCGGGGCCGCCTCCAGCCAGGCCAGGAAGCCGGTCAGCGCGTCCTCGCTCATCGCCAGCTCCAGCGGCGAACCGTTGTGCAGGCACCGCAGCACCACCGAGCCGGACAGCAGCGCCAGCTCCTCCTGGCCCTCCGGGTAGCGCCGGCCGAGCACCTCGATCTCCCGGCGCGGCAGCACCTTGCGCGGGCGCGGGGCGTACGAGAAGACCCGGAACCACTCGATCGAGTCACCGCTGTACCGGCCGATACCAAAAACCCACCCCTTGCCGTCGGTCGGGGGGACCGGGGCTGAGGTGGGTTTGCCGTTCTCGTCGAGGTCGGGCTGCGTCGAGGCGTCGGCCGGCATTTTGAGCCGGTAACTGCAGTCGAAGGTGCCGCCGACCCGCTGGATCAGGCGGCGCCGGACGGCGAAGGCCATCAGCCCGATCACACCCAGGGCCACGACCGCCGCACACACCACAAGCGCGAGGACCATGCTCACCCACCTCCTCGCTACCCGCGTTCCCCGTAGCGGTCGTATCAAGCGACCGCGCTGACCTACCAACTACGACGACAGTCCCGGGGTCACGCTCACGCGTCCCCGGGACCGTCGGTCGACCCCGCCAAGCCGGGGTCCGGCGCACTCAGACGTGGGCCTTGAGGCCGCGCGCCGCGAACAGACGGACCTCGGCGCGCCGCTCGGCGTGCTCGTCCAGGTCCGACTTGGCCTTCTCCAGTGCGCGCTCGGCACGCGCGACATCGATCTCGTCCGCCAGCTCGGCGATCTCCGCGAGCAGAGACAGCTTGTTGTCGGCGAAGGAGATGAAGCCGCCGTGCACCGCGGCGATCACGGTGCCGCCGTCCACCGTGCGGATGGTGACCGGACCGGTCTCCAGCACGCTCAGCACCGGGGTGTGGCCCGGCATGATGCCGGTGTCACCGGAGGCCGTACGGGCGACGACGATGGTGGCCGCACCGGACCACACCTTGCGGTCGGCTGCGACCAGCTCGACGTGCAGCTCAGCCAACGTGGGCTCCTAGGCTCATGCAACGCCCGATTACTCGGGAGTTTCGGTAAGAATAACGGCCCCGCGCCTCCGGCATGAAACCGGCGGCACGGATTTGACCGGAATCACAGCCGATGTGCCGCGAGGGGTGGTCCCCAGGCTCGGGGGCCACCCCTCACGGTCACGCACAGCTGCTACCGGCCGCGATTACTTCTTCGCCAGCTCGGCGGCGTTCTTCTCGAGGTCCTCGATGCCACCGCACATGAAGAAGGCCTGCTCCGGGACGGAGTCGTACTTGCCGTCCGCGATCGAGTTGAAGGCCTCGATGGTCTCGGACAGCGGCACGGTCGAACCCTCGACACCGGTGAACTGCTTCGCCACGTAGGTGTTCTGCGAGAGGAAGCGCTCGATGCGGCGGGCACGGTGCACCGTGACCTTGTCCTCCTCGGACAGCTCGTCGATACCGAGGATCGCGATGATGTCCTGGAGGTCCTTGTACTTCTGCAGGATCCCCTTGATACGGATGGCCGTGTCGTAGTGGGTCTGCGCGATGTACCGCGGGTCGAGGATGCGGGACGTGGAGTCCAGCGGGTCGACGGCCGGGTAGATGCCCTTCTCCGAGATCGGGCGCGACAGAACGGTCGTCGCGTCCAGGTGGGCGAAGGTGGTGGCCGGCGCCGGGTCGGTCAGGTCGTCCGCGGGGACGTAGATCGCCTGCATCGAGGTGATCGAGTGACCGCGGGTCGAGGTGATGCGCTCCTGCAGGAGGCCCATCTCGTCGGCCAGGTTCGGCTGGTAGCCCACCGCGGAGGGCATGCGGCCGAGCAGGGTCGACACCTCGGAACCGGCCTGGGTGAACCGGAAGATGTTGTCGATGAAGAGGAGCACGTCCTGCTTCTCGACGTCACGGAAGTACTCCGCCATGGTCAGCGCGGACAGCGCGACGCGCAGACGGGTGCCCGGCGGCTCGTCCATCTGGCCGAAGACCAGCGCGGTCTTGTCCAGAACGCCCGAGTCGACCATCTCGTCGATGAGGTCGTTGCCCTCACGGGTGCGCTCGCCGACACCGGCGAACACCGACACACCACCGAAGTTCTCGGCGACGCGGTAGATCATCTCCTGGATCAGAACGGTCTTGCCGACACCGGCACCACCGAACAGACCGATCTTGCCACCCGTGACGTACGGGGTGAGCAGGTCGATGACCTTGATGCCGGTCTCGAACATCTCGGTCTTGGACTCGAGGTCCTTGAACTCCGGGGCCTTGCGGTGGATCGGCCACCGGACCTGGACCTGCGACTCGAACTCGTCCTTGTCGACGTTCAGCACGTCACCGAGGGCGTTGAACACCTTGCCCTTGGTGATCTGGCCGACCGGGACGGAGATCGCCGCACCGGTGTCGGAGACCTGCGAACCACGGACCAGGCCGTCGGTCGGCTGCATCGAGATGCCGCGGACCATGCCGTCGCCGAGGTGCTGGGCGACCTCGAGGGTCAGGGTCTTCTTGCCCGTGCCGTCGGGGTTGTCCACCTCGACGTGCAGGGCGTTGTACATGTCCGGAATCGCGTCGACGGGGAACTCCACGTCGACGACCGGGCCGATGACCCGCGCGACGCGGCCCGTCGCCGTGGTCGGCTCAACAGTGGTGGTCATACTCATTCGCTCCCGCGGCTAGCGTCGGCGAGGGCGTTGGCACCGCCGACGATCTCGCTGATTTCCTGGGTGATCTCGGCCTGACGGGCCGAGTTGGCAAGCCGCGTGAGCGACTTGATGAGCTCGCCGGCGTTGTCCGTCGCGCTCTTCATCGCGCGGCGGCGGGCGGCGTGCTCGGAAGCGGCCGACTGCAGCAGCGCGTTGTAGATCCGGCTTTCGACGTACCGCGGCAGCAGGGCGTCCAGGACGCCCTCCGCCGACGGCTCGAAGTCGTACAGCGGGAAGATCTCCGACTTGGCCGGCGTCTGGTCGCTGAGCTGGACCTCGTCCAGCTTCAGCGGCAGCAGCCGCGCCTCGACCGCGTTCTGCGTCAGCATCGACACGAACTCGGTGGAAACCAGGTGGAGTTCGTCCACACCGCCGGTCTCGGCCGTGAAGGCCTCGATCAGGTCGGCCGCCACGGTCTTCGCGTCACCGTACGTCGGCTTGTCCGAGAATCCCGTCCACGAGCCCTCGATCGCCAGACCGCGGAACGTGTAGTACGAGACGCCCTTGCGGCCGATGATGTACGCCACCACGTCCTTGCCCTCGGACCGCAGGCGCTCGGCGAGCACCAGCGAAGCCTTGATGGCGTTGGTCGAGTAGCCGCCGGCCAGGCCGCGGTCCGCCGTGATCAGCAGGACCGCCGCGCGCTTGGCGTTCGGGTTCTCGGTGGTGAGCGGGTGCTTGGCGTTGGACCGGGTGGCCACCGCCGTCACCGCCCGGGTGAGCTCATCGGCGTACGGAGTGGAGGCGGCCACCGCGCGCTGCGCCTTGACGATGCGCGACGCGGAGATCATCTCCATCGCCTTGGTGATCTTCTTCGTCGCGGTGACAGAGCGGATCCGGCGCTTGTAGACCCGAAGCTGTGCTCCCATGGGTCGTTACGTCCTTTCCCTCGCTACCGGACTCAGGCCTGCTCGGAGAGCAGCTTGCCGTCAGCGGTCTGGTAACCCTGCTTGAAGGCCTCGATCGCGCTGGTCAGCGCGTCGACGGTGCCGTCGGCCAGCAGACCGGTCTCGACGATGCCGGCGAGCAGGTCCTTGTGCTGCAGGCGGACGTGGTCCAGGAACTCGCGCTCGAAGCGGCGGATCTCGGCGACCGGGACGTCGTCCAGCTTGCCGTTGGTGCCGGCCCAGATGGAGACGACCTGCTCCTCGACCGGGAACGGCTGGTACTGACCCTGCTTCAGCAGCTCGACCATGCGCGCACCGCGCTCCAGCTGGGCCTTGGAGGCCGCGTCCAGGTCGGAACCGAAGGCGGCGAAGGCCTCCAGCTCACGGTACTGGGCGAGGTCCAGACGCAGACGGCCGGCGACCGAGCGCATGGCCTTGATCTGGGCGGAGCCACCGACGCGGGAGACCGAGATACCGACGTTCACGGCCGGGCGGATGCCGGCGTTGAACAGGTCGGACTCCAGGAAGCACTGGCCGTCGGTGATGGAGATGACGTTGGTCGGGATGTACGCCGAGACGTCGTTGGCCTTGGTCTCGATGATCGGCAGACCGGTCATCGAGCCGCCGCCCAGGGCGTCGTTCAGCTTGGCGCAGCGCTCCAGCAGGCGGGAGTGCAGGTAGAAGACGTCACCCGGGTAGGCCTCGCGGCCCGGCGGGCGGCGCAGCAGCAGGGAGACGGAACGGTAGGCCTCGGCCTGCTTCGACAGGTCGTCGAAGATGATCAGGACGTGCTTGCCGTCGTACATCCACTCCTGGCCGATGGCCGAACCGGTGTACGGGGCGAGGTACTTGAAGCCGGCCGGGTCGGAGGCGGGAGCGGCCACGATGGTGGTGTACTCCAGCGCGCCGGCCTCCTCCAGGGCGCCGCGGACGGACGCGATGGTGGAGCCCTTCTGGCCCACGGCGACGTAGATGCAGCGGACCTGCTTCTCCGGGTCGCCCGAGCGCCAGTTGTCGCGCTGGTTGATGATCGTGTCGACGGCCACCGCGGTCTTGCCGGTCTGGCGGTCACCGATGATCAGCTGGCGCTGGCCGCGGCCGATCGGGGTCATCGCGTCGATGGCCTTGATGCCGGTCTGCAGCGGCTGCTTGACCGACTTGCGGGCCATGACGCCGGGGGCCTGCAGCTCAAGGGCACGGCGACCGGTGGCGGCGATGTCGCCCAGGCCGTCGATCGGGTTGCCCAGCGGGTCCACGACGCGGCCGAGGTAGCCGTCGCCGACCGGAACCGAGAGGACCTCGCCGGTGCGGCGCACGGTCTGGCCCTCTTCGATGCCGCCGAACTCACCGAGGACGACGACACCGATCTCGCGGGTGTCGAGGTTCAGCGCGAGGCCGAGCGTGCCGTCCTCGAACTTCAGCAGCTCGTTCGCCATGACCGAGGGCAGGCCCTCGACATGCGCGATGCCGTCCGCCGCGTCAGTGACCGTGCCGACCTCTTCCACAGAAGCGGCGTCCGGCTGGTACGACTGGACAAAGTCGGCCAGCGCGTCCCGGATCTCCTCCGGACGGATCGTAAGCTCCGCCATCAGGCTTCCCTGCTCTCCTAGTTTGCGATCCTCGGCCCGCCATTGAGGGCCGCAAGTATTCGACTCTCGGCCGGGTCTTCCGAACCGGCCGTACGATGTGCCGGCTCCTTGGGGAGCCGGTTTCCCGACCGAGGGTCGGATGTGCTGCTTCGGTGCTCAGCCTTCGAGCGACTGGCGAGCGCCTTCGAGGCGGCTCGACACGGTGCCGTTGATGATCTCGTCGCCGATCTGCACCTGGACGCCGCCGACGACCTCGGGGTCGACGTCGATGTTCAGGTGGACCTGGCGGCCGTACATCCGGCCCAGAGCACCGGACAGGCGCTCCTTCTGGGTGTCCGACAGCGGCACCGCGGTGGTGACCAGGGCCACCACGCGGCCACGGCGTGCGGCGGCGAGCTTCGAGTAGGACTCGAGGCCCTGCTCCAGGCTACGGCCACGCGGCGCGTTGACGAGGGCGGTGACCAGCCGGACGGTGCCGGCGTTGGCGCGGCCGCCGAGCAGCTTCTTGATCAGCTCGGCCTTCGCGACGGCTCCGGCCTTCGGCTCGGTCAGCGCGGCACGCAGCTCGTGCGCGCCGCTCACCACCCGGCCGAAGCGGAAGAGCTCGTCCTCGACGTCGTCCAGGGCGCCGGCCTTGTCCGCGGCGATGATCTCCGCGTACGCGGAGAGCTGCTCGGTCGCGTCCACCAGGTCGCGCGAGCCCGACCAGCGGGAGCGGACCAGGCCGGAGACCAGGTCGACGGCCTCGCCGGAGACCTGGCCGGTCAGCAGCGAGGTGACCAGCTGGGCCTTGTCCTGGCCGGACCGGGACGGGTCCGTCAGGACTCGGCGCAGCGACACCTCACGGTCCAGCACGGCCGTGACGGCGGTGAGCTCCTCGGCGAGCTTGGCCGCGTCCACCGAGGTGGAGTCGGTCAGGCTCTCCAGGTTCTGCCGGCCGGCAGCGAGGGCCTCACGGCTGGCGCCGATCACTTGGCCGCACCCTGAGCAACGGCGGCCTTGGCCTCCAGCTCGTCCAGGAAGCGGTCGATGACGCCGCTCTGCCGGGCGTGGTCCTCCAGGGACTCGCCCACGATGCGGGACGCCAGCTGGGTCGCCAGCGAGCCCACGTCCTGACGCAGGGCGGCAGTGGCCTGCTTCTTGTCCGCCTCGATCTGGGCGTGACCGGCGGCGACGATGGCCTCGCGCTGGCGCTGGCCCTCCTCGCGCATCTCGGCGAGCTGGGCGGCACCCTGCTCGCGAGCCTGCTCGACGATGCGGGCAGCCTCGTGGCGCGCCTCGGCGAGCTCGGCGCGGTACTGCTCAAGCAGGGCCTGGGCCTCCACCTGGGCGGCCTCGGCGCGCTCCATGCCGCCCTCGATCGCGTCCCGGCGCTCCGACAGCACCTTCTCGATGCTGGGGAGGAGCTTCTTGCCGAGCAGACCGAAGACGATGAAGAAGCAGAGCAGGCCGATGATGATCTCGGGCCATGCGGGCAGGAGAGGGTTCATGATCTCCCCCTCCTCCGCGAGGTGAGCCGCGATGGTCATATCTGGACCTTCCTCGAATGGTCTACGGCGGGGATTACTTGGGGCCCTGGCCGAAGACGAACGGCATGACGATGCCGATGAGGGCGAGCGCCTCGGTCAGCGCGAAGCCGATGAACATGTTGGAGCGGATGAGGCCGGCAGCCTCGGGCTGGCGGGCCATGGCCTGGACGCCGTTGCCGAAGATGAGACCGACACCGATGCCGGGGCCGATCGCGGCGAGGCCGTAGCCGATCGAAGCGACGGAACCGTAGACGCCGACCTCAGCGAGCATGCTCATTGCAATGTGTCCTTTGCGGGGATGGTGTACCGGTGGTGATTGGCCACCGGGCGTTCCGGGGGGTGGTTCAGGAGGGCCGTGGGCCCCTGGCTCAGTGCGCCTCTTCCAGGGCACCGGCGATGTAGCTGCTGGCCAGCATCACGAAGATGTAGGCCTGCAGGAACTGGACCAGCAGCTCGAAGCCGGTGAGGCCGACGGCGACGACGAACGAGGCCGAACCGTACAGCGCGCCCAGGGTCGGGCTGAGCAGGTACCAGGAGGCGATGGAGAACATCACGATCAGCAGGTGGCCGGCGAACATGTTCGCGAAGGCTCGGACCGCGAGCGTGAAGGGGCGCACGAAGATGTTCGAGAAGAACTCGATCGGCACCAGGATGAACATGACCCAGCCGGGGATGCCCGAGGGCCAGCAGAGGTTCTTGAGACCGCCGACGAAGCCGTGCTTCTTGAAGGTCAGCGTCATGTAGGTGACCCACACGACCGCGGCCAGGCCGGCCGGGAACGCGATCGCCGCCGTCACCGGGAACTGGGCGAACGGGATGACCGACATGATGTTCAGCAGCCATACGAAGAAGAACATCGAGACCAGCATCGGGACGTACTTCTCGCCCTTTTTGCCGATCGTCTCCAGGACGATGGAGCGCTTGACGAAGTCGTAGCCGATCTCACCGACCAGCTGCAGCTTGCCGGGGACCAGCTTCGGCTTGGCGAAAGCGGCCCAGAAGAACACCACGACCAGCGCTGCGACGATGATCGACAGCAGCATCGGCTTGTTGAACTCGAAGCTACCGATGGAGAAGATCGGCTCGAACTGGAACTCGTTCAGGCCAGGGGCCGGGAAGCCGCAACCAGCGTCCCCGAAGTGGCAACTGCCTGAGGCGAGGGACGTGAGTTCAGCACTCACCACGGACTCCTTCGTCGTGACGCATGGATACGGCAACCTCGGTGTGTCGGCGTGGCCTGCGGCCACGGAGCGGCACTGGAACTTGATGGGTTTCTCGCCGACCCCGCGCGCCGGCGCACAGCACCACAGCGGGATCATCGAAGACTGCGCGGGTCCGGGGGGCGATCGGTCCGCTGTCCGGACAGACCTGGCCTCTTCCCGTACTCCGTTGTTGCGACGGACGATAGCAGCCCGTCAGCGCGGCATAAACACCGCCCCCCTCGTTGGGGGGACAGTTGGGCCTCGTCACTGTTGACGCCCCTTGTCGGAGGGCTTGTCGCCCTTCTTTTCGGAGGCGTCGGGGTCGACGTAGAAGGTCTTGGCCTTGAGCGCACCACGCACCTGGAAGCCCGTCCAGATCAGGGCGCAGCCGAGCAGGGTGAAGGCGAAGGCCTGCCGGTTGAAGAGATCGGTGTTCTTGAAGACCGCGAGCACGATGCCGACCAGCAGGATCTGCGTGGTGTACACCAGCAGCGCCGCGGCCATCATGATCTGCGGGTTCGACCTGGTCAGCCGGTCGAGCGCGAACTGGCCGGAGGCGAAGAAGGCCATCACGAGCAGCGCGCCGAAGAGGGCACCGAGCAGGCCCTTCCCGCCGGCGACGGCGAAGGAGATCGCCATGGCGATGATCCCGGCGGCCGCAGTGGGAATCGCGGCGCCTCGGAGGATCCGGGCGTCGGTGGACGGCATGTCGGCAGCTCCGGCGGCATGTCGATGTGGCGGGGGACGGGCACAGCGGTGGCGGGTGACACCGGACCGAGGCATCGCCGCGGGCCGCCCATCGAAACGGCGGGCCCGGTGAGGGAGACCGACAGGGACGGAAGTCATCCACCTGTCAGGTCTTTCGGCGTGTTCTCGGTACTCGTGAACGGTATCACAAACTATTTGATGAGAGCTTTACCATGAATATGTGGCACCTGTCACACCAACGGCGCAACGGATCCGCCATTCGAGTGAACGCCATCGGATGGACCCTCAACTCCCTTGTCAGTGACGGCCGGTGGCCTTGTGGTGGGGACCGACCGCGGTGGAGCCCACGCCGGAGTCCCGACCGGCTTCACCGAGGAGTTGCTTGTCCTTCGCCGACAGTTCGGCCATCGGACCGCTCTGCTGCCGCCGGTAGCGCGGGGGGACGAAGGACTGCACCGCCCGCGGGGCGCGCGGCCGGAACCGCGGGGTGAGCAGCACCACCAGGCCGACCAGGCAGAGCCCGGCGAGCGTCAGGACGACGGTGCGGCCGGTGTTGGTCACCGAGAAGGCCACCGAACCGAAGGCGATCAGCGCGGCCCAGAAGTACATGATCAGTACGGCGCGGCTGTGCGAGTGACCCACCTGGAGCAACCGGTGGTGGAGGTGGCGCTTGTCCGCGGCGAACGGGGACTGGCCGGCCCAGGTGCGGCGCACCACCGCGAGCAGCAGGTCGGCCAGCGGCAGCGCGATGACCGTCAGCGGCAGCAGCAGCGGGATGTAGATCGGCACCAGGGCGTGCACGGCGGCGGTCTGCGAACCGGTCTCGTTGCTGATCAGGTCCGGGTCGACCCGGCCGGTGATCGAGATCGCGGCGACGGCCAGCATCAGCCCCAGCATCATCGAGCCGGAGTCGCCCATGAAGATCCGCGCGGGGTGCATGTTGTGCGCCAGGAAGCCCAGGCACATGCCGATCAGCAGCACGCTGAACAGCACGGCGGGGGCCGCGTCGGTGATCGTGTAGCCGTACCAGAGCCGGTAGCTGTACAGGAAGAAGGCCATCGCGGCGATGCAGACCATGCCGCCGGCCAGGCCGTCCAGGCCGTCGATGAAGTTCACCGCGTTCACCATGACGACGACCAGGGTGACCGAGATGACCATGCCCTGGGTCGGGCTGACCGCGACCGGGCCGACACCGGGCACCGGGAGGGTGATCACCGTGACGCCCTGCCAGACCATCACGCCGGCGGCGATCATCTGGCCGCCGAGCTTCACCAGCGCGTCCACGCCCCACTTGTCGTCGAGGACCCCGAGCAGGAACATGATCCCGGCGCCGGACAGCAGCGCGCGGATGTCGGTGCCCTGCGAGAACACCTTGCTCAGGTTGTCGAGCTGGGAGGCGACCAGGATGCCCGCGCACAGTCCGCCGAACATCGCGATTCCGCCGAGCCGTGGCGTGGGCTCGCGGTGCACGTCGCGGGCGCGCACCGGCGGCATGGCGCCGGCCGCGATGGCGAACTTCCGGACCGGGCCGGTCAGCAGGTAGGTGACGGCGGCGGTGCAGAACAGCACCAGCAGATACTCACGCACCACTGGCCTCCTGCATCACTGTCGAACGGGGAAGTACCGAAGGTACTCCCCTGCCTTCCCGGGGTTCGAGGTGCGTCGCCACGGCACACACCTTATTGAGTCGGACGCCGGGACCGTGCATCGCGGTTCGCCCTCCCGGGTAGGAGATCCGGATACCCGCGGAGAACCTCCGTCAGCCACGGTCGGCGAAGGCCAGCGCCAGCTCCCGGACCCGCGCCGCGGCGGGGGCGACCGCGCCCCCGGCGAGCACCCGCGCGATCAGCCCGGCGATCTCCGTCAGCTCGGGCTCCCCCATCCCCTGGCTGGTCACCGTGCCCGTGCCCAGCCGGATGCCGGAGGCCTCGGCGGCCGGCGCCGGGTCGTACGGCAGCGCGCACTTGCCGAGCAGCAGCCCGGCCGCCGCGCAGCGCCGCTCGGCCTCCGCTCCGGTCACCCCGAGCGGGCTCACGTCGGCGGTCACCAGATGGGTGTCGGTGCCGCCCGTCAGCGGGCGCATCCCGGCCTCCGCGAGCCCGCCGGCGAGCGCCCGCGCCCCGGACACCGTCCGCTGCGCGTACGCCCGGTACGCGGGCCCGGAGGCCTCCGCGAGGGCCACCGCCTTGCCGGCCACCTCGTTCATCGCCGCGCCGCCCTGGCTGAACGGGAACACCGCCCGGTCGATCCGCTCGGCCAGCTGCGCGGTGCACAGCAGCAGCCCGCCGCGCGGACCGCGCAGGAGCTTGTGGGTGGCCGCCACGGTGACGTCCGCGTACGGCACCGGGGAGGGCGCCACCCCGGCCGCGATCAGCCCGGTGGTCTGCGCGGCGGAGGCGATCAGATAGGCGTCCACCTCGTCGGCGATCTCCCGGAACGCCGCCCAGTCCGGGTGCCGGGGGTATGAGATCGAGCCCGCCACGATGGCCTTGGGGCGGTGCTCCCGGGCCAGGTCGCGGACCTGGTCGAGGTCGATCAGCCCGTCGCTCTCGCGCACGCCGTAGCCGGTGAAGGCGAACCAGCGCCCGGAGAAGTTGGCGCGCGAGCCGCAGCTGAGGTGGCCGCCGTGCTCCAGCGACATCGCCAGCACTCCGTCGCCGGGCCGCAGCAGCGCCGCGTACGCCGCCAGCATCGCCGAAGTCGCCGACCGCGGCTGGACGTTGGCGTGCGGGGCGGCGAACAGCTCACGGGCCCGGTCGATCGCCAGCAGCTCGGCGGCGTCCGCCAGCGCGCAGCCGGTGTGGTGCCGGCGGCCCGGGTAGCCCTCGGCGTACTTGTCGATCAGCGGGCCGGTGAGCGCCGCCAGGACGGCGGGGGTGGTCAGGTTCTCCCCCGCCAGCAGCTGGATCGTTTCGGCGCGCCGCTCGGCCTCCGCGGCCAGCAGGTCGGCCAGCTGCGGATCGGCCCGGTGCAGCGCCTCGGACGCCCAGGGGCGCCCGGTCGTCGTGGTGGGGTCGGTCGCGGCATCGGTGACGGTCATGGCGGGGCTCCCGGGCGCTGCGGGGACTGTGTCACCCAGCGTAGGACCGCCGACCGCGCCCGGCCCGCCGAGCCACGGCCGGACAGCCCCATTCAGCGCCTCGGCGCACGCCCGCGGGCCATCGGCGCGGCGCGGGGACGTCAGCGCGGCGCGGGGACGCCGGTGAGCGCGGTGACCACCGGGTCGACCGCGTGGAATATCTCCTCGCCGCAGTTGCGGAACATGCCGATCGGCGCCCCGTACGGGTCGTCCAGCTCGTCCGACTCCGGGGTGGCGGCCAACAGCCAGCCGCGCAGCGCGGCGGCCGCCCGGACCAGCGCGCGGGCCCGCTCGGTGACATCGGCGCCGCGCCGGGGGTCCGGCAGGGTGCCCGGGTCTATCGTCCGCACCAGGCGGGTGAACTCCTTCAGCGTGAAGGTGCGCAGCCCCGCCTCGTGACCCATCGAGATCACCTGGGCGCGGTGGTCCAGCGTCGCGGTGAGCACCAGGTCGGCCTCGACCACGTGCTCGTCCAGCAGCTCGCGGCCGGTGAAGCCCCCGCTGTCGGCGCCGTACTCGTCGAGCACGGTCGCGGCGTGGTCCTCCATCGGCGCGCCCTCGTGGCCCCAGGTGCCGGCGCTCTCGACCAGGATCCGCCCGGCCACCCGGGGGCTCAGCCGGGTGTCCAGCTCACGCCGGGTCAGCCGCTCGGCGATCGGCGAGCGGCAGATGTTCCCGGTGCAGACGAACAGGATCCGGAAGTGGTCCAGCGGCCTGGGGCCCACGCTCAGGTACGGCGCTATGCCGGGCCCGGCGTGGAGCGAGGCGGTGGGCGTCAACTGCCGGCCTCCAGGTCGGGGACGACCTCCCTCAGCTGCTCGACGCTGATCGCACCGGCCCGCAGCAGGACCGGGACCTTGCCGGTGACGTCGACGATCGACGAGGTGGCGGAGTCCTCGGCCGCCCCGCCGTCCAGGTAGACCGAGATCGCGTCGCCGAGCTGGGCCTGGGCCTCGTCGCAGGTCAGCGGGGGCGTCCCGCCGATC
The DNA here is from genome assembly GCF_042724755.1 of Kitasatospora sp. NPDC127067. NCBI lineage: Bacteria > Bacillati > Actinomycetota > Actinomycetes > Kitasatosporales > Streptomycetaceae > Kitasatospora > Kitasatospora sp. NPDC127067. Next base: position 130,508 of record NZ_JBHXEM010000002.1, read on the forward strand.
CGGTTGGCGCTGGAGACGGCCAGCGGGCCGGTGGCGTTCAGCAACTCGATGGCGACCGGGTGCAGCGGCATCCGGACCGCGACGGTGCCGCGGGTGTCGCCGAGGTCCCAGCGCAGCGAGGGCTGGTGCCGGGCGACCAGGGTGAGCCCGCCGGGCCAGAAGGCGTCGACCAGCTCCCAGGCCTGCTCGGAGAAGTCGGTGACCAGACCGTGCAGGGTGGTCGGCGAGCCGACCAGCACCGGCGAGGGCGTATTGCGGCCACGGCCCCGGGCGGCCATCAGCTCGGCGACGGCCTCCGGGGAGAAGGCGTCCGCACCGACCCCGTACAGGGTGTCGGTGGGCAGCACGACGAGTTCGCCGCGGCGGACGGCCGAGGCGGCCTCGCGCAGACCGGTGGCGCGGTCCCCGGCATCGGCACAGTCGTAGCGGCGGCTCATCGGTGCGGTCCCCTTCCGGAGTGGCTCATGGCAGTCACTACGGCCGCCACTGTGGTCACAGCGCGGCCTTGCGCGCTGTCGTACAGCGCTTGGTGTTCACGACCCGACCCTCCGGGCGGTCGTACTGCGCCCGATTCTTCACGACCCGACCCTCCGGGCGGTCGTACTGCGCCCGACTGTTCACGACCCGACCCTCCGGGCGGTCGTGAAGCGCGGCCGGTTGTTCAGGTCGCGGTGGTCGGCGGTGTCCGTCCAGCCGTGTTCCTCGTTGAAGATCCACGGCACCTGGCCGCCCTGCTGGTCGGCGTGCTCGATGACCACCGCGCCGCCCGGGCGCAGCAGTCGGGCCGCGACCCGCTCGATGCCGCGGATGGTGTCCAGGCCGTCCTCGCCGGAGAACAGCGACATCTGCGGGTCGTGGTCGCGGGCCTCCGGCGCGACGTACTCCCACTCGGTGAGCGGGATGTACGGCGGGTTGGAGATGACCAGGTCGAAGCGGCCGTCCCAGGAGCGGTCGTCCTCGAAGGCCCTGGTGGCGTCACCGGCGTGCAGGGTGACCCGGGCGCGGTCCGGGCTGGCCTCGATGTTGCGCCGGGTGTACTCCAGCGCGCCCTCGTCCAGTTCGAAGGCGTGCACGGTCGAGCGCGGCAGTTCCTGGGCCAGGGCGAGGGCGATCGCGCCGGAGCCGGAGCACAGGTCCACCACCAGTGGCTCGGCCACGTCCATGTCGCGCACCGCGTCTATCGCCCACTCGACGACCGTCTCGGTCTCCGGCCGGGGCACGAACACCCCGGGGCCGACCTCCAGTTCGAGGTAGCGGAAGAACGCCCGCCCGGTGATGTGCTGGAGCGGCTCGCGCGCCTCGCGGCGGGAGACGGCCTCCCAGTAGCGGGCGTCGAAGTCGGCGTCCTTCACCGTGTGCAGCTGGCTGCGCTTGACGTTGTGGACGTAGGCGGCGAGCTCCTCCGCGTCGAAGCGCGGCGACGGCACGCCGGCCGCGGCCAACCGCTGGGTGGCCTGGGCCACCTCGGCGAGCAGCAGGTTCATCCGTACGACCTCTTGTTTCTCCGGCTCCGGGCGAAACGCGGGCTGGGGCGCGCCGGTCTCAGTTCTCTTGGGCCGCGGCGAGCTTGGCCGCCGCGTCCTTGTCGACGCAGGACTGGATCACCGCGTTCAGGTCGCCGTCCAGGACCTGGTCCAGGTTGTACGCCTTGAATCCGGTGCGGTGGTCCGAGATGCGGTTCTCGGGGTAGTTGTACGTGCGGATCCGCTCGGAGCGGTCCACCGTGCGGACCTGGCTGCGGCGCGCGTCCGAGGCCTCCCGCTCGGCCTCCTCCTGCGCGGCGGCCAGCAGCCGCGAACGCAGGATGCGCATCGCCTGCTCCTTGTTCTGGAGCTGGCTCTTCTCGTTCTGGCAGGACGCCACGATACCGGTCGGCAGGTGGGTGATCCGGACCGCGGAGTCGGTGGTGTTGACCGACTGGCCGCCGGGGCCGGAGGAGCGGTAGACGTCGATCCGCAGGTCGTTGGCGACGATCTCGACCTCGACCTCCTCCGCCTCGGGGGTGACCAGCACGCCCGCCGCGGAGGTGTGGATGCGGCCCTGCGACTCGGTGGCGGGGACGCGCTGCACGCGGTGCACGCCGCCCTCGTACTTCAGCCGGGCCCAGACGCCCTGGCCGGGCTCGGTGCTGCCCTTGGTCTTCACGGCCACCGAGACGTCCTTGTAGCCGCCGAGGTCGGACTCGTTGGAGTCGATGAGCTCGGTCTTCCAGCCGACCCGCTCCGCGAAGCGCAGGTACATCCGGAGCAGGTCGCCGGCGAACAGCGCGGACTCCTCGCCGCCCTCACCCGCCTTGATCTCCAGGATGACGTCCTTGTCGTCGCTCGGGTCGCGCGGCACCAGCAGCAGCCGCAGCTCCTCGGTGAGCTCGTCCCGGCGTGCCTCGGAGTCCTTCACCTCGGCGAGGAACTCCGGGTCCTCGGCGGCGAGTTCGCGCGCGGCCTCGATGTCCTCGCCGGCCTGCCGCCACTGCCGGTAGACCCGGGTGATCGGGGTCAGCTCGGCGTACCGCTTGGCCAGCTTGCGGGCGTTGTTCTGGTCGGCGTGGACGGACGGGTCGGCCAGCCTCGTTTCGAGGTCGGCGTGCTCGACGAGGAGCTCTTCGACTGCCTCGAACATGGGGTGGCCTTCTTCCCGGGGACTCGGAAACGTGTGGGGGGTGGGGAACTCGCGGGGGGACGCGAACGGCGCCGGCCCCCAGCGCCCCCGACAACGAGTACGGGGGCACCGGGAACCGGCGCCGAGGGAGCGCTAGGCCTTCGCGCTGTGCTGCTTGCCGAAGCGGGCCTCGAAGCGGGCCACGCGGCCACCGGTGTCGAGGATCTTCTGCTTGCCGGTGTAGAACGGGTGGCACTGCGAGCAGACCTCGGCGCGGATCTCGCCACTGGTCTCGGTCGAGCGGGTGGTGAACTCGGCACCGCAGGTGCAGGTCACACGGGTGACCACGTACTCGGGGTGAACGTTGGGCTTCAAGGGGTTCTCCTAGGTTTCGGGAGGGCACCGGGTCGGCGGCTGGAGCGCCGCACGTGAACCGGGACCGACGGACCAGTCTGCCAGGACCGGCCGCATCTTCCCAAACCGGGTCGCGTTCCGGGATATTCCGGGCGCCCCTCAGTGCGCCGTTCCGGCCTTCGGGGTGGACTTCGGGGTGGCCTTCCCGGCATCCCGTGCGGCCGTCGAGGGGGCGGCCGTGGGAGCCGCCTGGGCGGGGTTCTCCGGCTGCGCGGAGACGACCGCCGACGGGAACGCCTGGTCGGCCCTGAGCGCCCCCCAGACCTGCCCGGCCTGCGGCTGCTGCTCGACCACCCGGTTCGGGTCGCCGGGGGCCGTCTCCACCGGCAGGGTGACCATGCTCAGCTGGTCCGGGCCTATCCCCTTGAGCTCCTGGGCGAGCCCGACCAGCGAGTTCACCGAGCCGAGCGCGGAGTCGGTGGTGATGCTCCTGGTCACGGTGTCGCCGATCGACCACAGCTTGACCGGGTTGGTGAGCATCCCGTTCCCCCCGACCTGCTGCAGCAGCGACTTCACCATCTGCTTCTGGAGCTCGATCCGGCCGAGGTCGCTGCCGTCGCCGACGCCGTGCCGGGTGCGCACGAAGGCCAGTGCCTGCCGGCCGTCCAGGTGGTGCTCGCCGGGCGGCAGGTCGAGCCCGCTGTCCTTGTCGTGGATGGCCACCGTGGTGGTCACGGTGGCCCCGCCCATCGCGTCCACGACCCGGGCGAAGCCGGCGAAGTCGATCTGCAGGTAGTGGTCCATCCGCAGCCCGGTGAGCTGCTCGGTGGTCTTGACGGCGCAGACCGCGCCGCCGCTCTCGAAGGCGCTGTTGTACATCGCGCGCTTGGCGCCGGGCGCGGTCCGGCCGCTCGGGTCGGTGCAGTCGGGGCGGGTGACCAGGGTGTCGCGCGGGATCGAGACGACCTGGGCGCGGGAGTGGTCCTGGTTGATGTGCACCACCATCGCGGTGTCCGAGCGGGCGGTGTCGCCGGTCTCCCCGCCCGCGATCGAGCCGTTGTCGCCGCCGCGCGAGTCGGAGCCGAGCACCAGGATATTGAAGGAGCCGTCGGTGGCGGCCGGCGGCCGGGCGTCGCCGAGCCGGGCGTCGATGTCGACGCTCTTGATGTTGCCGTTGAGCCTGAACCAGGCGAAGAGGGCCGCGCCGGCGCCGAGGACGACGAGCGCGACGAACGCGCAGGCGGCCGTCCGCAGGACTCTGCGGCGGCGCCCTGGAACCCTCTTGTGTTCGGCCATACGGTCCAGAGTAAATCGGACAACATGATCCAAACGCCCTCAAGTTGTCCCGACTCTGGAACAAACCGGGCCGGACGCACGGAACCCCGGACCGCTCGCGCGATCCGGGGTTCCGTGCGTGGACAACCGTCCGGCTACGGTCAGTCGTTGGAGCCGGGGGTGGTCTTGGCGATCTGCATCAGGAACTCGGCGTTGCTCTTGGTCTGCTTCATCTTGTCCAGGAGCAGCTCGATCGCCTGCTGCGAGTCGAGCGCGTGCAGCACCCGGCGCAGCTTCCAGACGATGGCCAACTCCTCGCTGCCGAGCAGGATCTCCTCCTTGCGGGTGCTGGAGGCGTCCACGTCGACGGCCGGGAAGATGCGCTTGTCCGAGAGCTTCCGGTCGAGCTTGAGCTCCATGTTGCCGGTGCCCTTGAACTCCTCGAAGATCACCTCGTCCATGCGCGAGCCGGTCTCGACCAGCGCGGTGGCCAGGATGGTCAGCGAGCCGCCGTTCTCGATGTTGCGCGCGGCACCGAAGAACTTCTTCGGCGGGTACAGCGCGGTCGAGTCGACACCACCGGACAGGATGCGGCCGGAGGCCGGCGCGGCCAGGTTGTAGGCGCGGCCGAGACGGGTGATCGAGTCCAGCAGGATGACCACGTCGTGGCCCAGCTCGACCAGGCGCTTGGCGCGCTCGATGGCCAGCTCGGCGACGGTGGTGTGGTCCTCGGCCGGGCGGTCGAAGGTCGAGGAGATGACCTCGCCCTTCACCGACCGCTGCATGTCGGTGACCTCTTCCGGACGCTCGTCGACCAGGACGACCATCAGGTGGCACTCGGGGTTGTTGTGGGTGATCGCGTTGGCGACCGCCTGGAGCACCATGGTCTTGCCGGTCTTCGGCGGCGCGACGATCAGACCGCGCTGGCCCTTGCCGATCGGCGACACCAGGTCGATGATCCGGGTGGTCAGCACGCCCGGGTCGGTCTCCAGGCGCAGCCGCTCCTGCGGGTAGAGCGGGGTGAGCTTGTTGAACTCGGGGCGGCCGCGGCCGCTCTCCGGGTCCATGCCGTTGACGGAGTCCAGCCGCACCATGGCGTTGAACTTCTCGCGGCGCTCGCCGTCCTTGGGCTGGCGCACCGCGCCGGTGATGGCGTCACCCTTGCGCAGGCCGTTCTTGCGGACCTGGGCGAGCGAGACGTAGACGTCGTTCTGGCCCGGCAGGTAGCCGGAGGTGCGCACGAACGCGTAGTTGTCGAGGATGTCGAGGATGCCCGCGACCGGGATCAGGACGTCGTCCTCGCCGATCTGCGGCTCGGCGGGGCCGGCCTCGAAGCCGTCGCGGCCGCGACGGCCACGGCGGTCGCGGTAGCGCCCGCGCCGGCCGCGGCGGCCGTCGCCGAACTCGTCGTCCTCGTAGCCGCCCTGCTGGATCTGCGGCTGCTGGGCCTGCTGGGTCTGGCGGCCCTGCTGGTCGGCCTGGCCGCCCTGCTGCTGGCCGCCGCCCTGCTGGGACTGGCGGTCGGTGCGGTCGGTGCGCTCGCGGCGGTTGCGGCGGTCGCGGCGCGACTCGCGGCTGTCGGCGTCCTGGGCCTCGCCGGCCTCCTGACGCTCGGTGCGCTCCGTACGCTCGGTGCGCTCGCCGCCCTCGCGGCGCTCGCGCCGCTCACGGCGGTCGCGACGGCTCTCACGGCCGTCCTCACGGCCCTCGAAGCCGCGGGTCTCGGCCGGGCGGGCCTCGGCCTGCTTCGGCTCGGCGACCGCGACGGTGGCGGCCTCGGCCGGGGCCTCCGCGACCGGGGCGGTGGGCGCGCCGGCGGCCGAGGTGGCCCGGCGGCGGGTGCGCTCGGTACGGGCGGGCGCGGCGGTCTCGGCGGCGGCCTGGACCGGGATCTCGATCTGGGCCTGCGGCTCGGCGGCGGCCGGAGCCTCGGCCGTCTTGGCGGCGGCCTTGGTGCGGCGGGCCGGCTTCTCGGCCGGGGCCTCGGCGTCCGCCTTGGCGGCGGTGCGCTTGGCGGCCGGGGCGGTGCCACCGGCGGCGAGCAGCGGGTCCCCGCCGCTCTTCTCCTTGATGGTCTCGATCAGCTGGCTCTTGCGCATGCGTCCGGTACCGGTGATGCCAAGGTCCGCGGCGAGCTTCTGCAGCTCGGCCAGGACCATGCCGTCCAGGCCCGCGGCGGCGCTGCGGCGGCGCCGGGCCGGGGCAGCGGGGGCGGCGGCTGCGTCCGACGCCTCGGCGTCCGGGCGCGCGCCCATCAGATCGGTGGAGTCGCTCACTAAGGGTCCTTCCCTGGAGCGGACGTCGGCCTGTCTGGCTCGGCGACCGGTTGTGCTGTCCTGACCAACGCTCGACTGCGTCGGTCCGAGGCGGTGATCCCTCGAATGGCGGGAGCCCGTCGAGGGAGAGCTACGTACGAGGTGCGGTGCTTGAAGCACGGTGGTGCTGAGTGGCGCGTGGGCCGGTCGTGTGTCGACCTCCCCTGAGGGCGTAACCCCCACGCTCCCTGCGAATCCCGGGCCCCCGTCGCGTGACGGTGGCCCGCGCTCCGCCCGTCCTGGCCTCAAGGTGGGAGGCCGCGGGTGGGAGTCAGGTGCCGTCACGGCTTCGGGATGCGGCCGCGTGTCGCGCAGGCAGGCTGCGTACGCGCTGCGGTGGGCTCCCGGAGAATCGTCGCCCCGTGCATCGCCGGGACTCCACTGCCGTGGAGTGCTGGGATCGGGACGCGGCGCACCTAGCCCCGGAGGGCACCTGGTGCAGCAATGAGGTTAACACTACCGACCCCCTCAGACATTCCCCAGCCTTGCGCTTGCCAATCGTGTCCGCCGGACCCGGCTCGGCAGGGTGCCGGCGCCGGGTCCCGAGCGGCCCGTTCGGGCTGCTCAGACGTCCAGCGGGAGCACGACGGCCCCGGTGCGGTCGACGTCCAGCCGGTGCGCGGCGAACGCCGGGTCGCCGCCGTGGCCGTGGTGCCCGGCGAAGGAGAGCACCTTGTCGGCGCCCGCCTCGTCGGTCAGCGCCAGGACGGTCGGGCCGGCCCCGGAGATGACCGCGGGGACGCCCTCGGCGCGCAGCGCGCCGACCAGGGCGGCGCTGTCCGGCATCGCGGAGGCGCGGTAGTCCTGGTGCAGCCGGTCCTCGGTGGCGGCGAGGAGCAGCTCGGGGCGCCTGGTCAGCGCCTCCACCAGCAGTGCGGAGCGGCCGGCGTTGACGGCCGCGTCGGCCAGTGGGACGGTCCTCGGCAGCAGTCCGCGCGCGGTCTCGGTGAGCACTTCGCCGGCCGGTACGAACACCACCGGGACGACCTGCTCGGACGGCTCCAGCGCGACCGCCTTGGCCGACTCCTCGTCGGTCCAGGCGATGGTGAAGTTGCCGCGAAGGCAGGCCGCGACGTTGTCCGGGTGGCCCTCCAGCTCGGAGGCGAGGGCCAGCAGCGCGTCGTCGTCCAGCGCGGACGGGCCGCCGATGGTCACGGCGCGGGCGGCCACGATGCCGGCGCAGATGGCGGCCGAGGAGGAGCCGAGGCCGCGGCCGTGCGGTATCCGGTTGGCGCAGACCACTTCGAGGCCCCGCGGCTGGCCGCCGAGCCGGTCGAAGGCGGCGCGCATCGAGCGGACCAGCAGGTGGCGCTCGTCGCGCGGCAGCGTGTCGGAGCCCTCACCGGCGATGTCGACGGAGAGGCCGGAGTCGGCGACCCGGACGACGACGTCGTCGTACAGACCCAGCGCGAGCCCGAAGGCGTCGAAGCCCGGGCCGAGGTTGGCGCTGGTCGCGGGAACCCTGACCCGGACGGCGGCGGCACGGAACGCAGGACCGGCCATGCGGTGGACTCTCCTGGGGAAATCGGGCGGCGCGGAGCGCGTCGTCGGTGCGAGGGTGGGGAACGGACCGCGGCCCCTCGGGGGGCGGGCGGTCGCGACGGTCGGCGCGGCCCGGACCCGCCGGGCCCGGGGCATGTGCCGCACGGCCGAGGCCAGAGTATCGAAGAGAGGTTCCCCAGCGGTACACCCCGTGGGCCTTCGATCTGGTGTGTTGCCGGTTCTGGCCGGAATGCACACCCCCCTCCGTCAAAGGGAGGGGTGGAAACGGATCGCAATGCGCAGCCCAATTGACACAAAAGTGTCAGTCGGGAACTCCGACGGGCCGACCCCCGAAAGGGTCGGCCCGTCGACGTGCCGGCGCCCGTTACCGGTCGAGCAGCCCGAGGCTGCGGGCGGCCGCCTCCGGGTCGATCGGGACGATCTGCGGCTGCGGCGCGCCGGCCACCGCCCAGTCCGGGTCCTTCAGGCCGTTGCCGGTCACGGTGCAGACGATCCGCTGGCCCGGGTCGACCAGACCGGCCTCCGCCTTGGCCAGCAGACCGGCCACCGAGGCGGCCGAGGCCGGCTCCACGAAGACGCCCTCCTGCGAGGCCAACAGCCGGTAGGCGGACAGGATCTGACGGTCCGTCACCTTGTCGATGAGGCCGCCGGACTCGTCCCGCGCGGCGAGCGCGAAGTCCCAGGAGGCCGGGTTGCCGATCCGGATCGCGGTGGCGATGGTCTGCGGCTTGAGCACCGGCGCGCCGTCCACGATCGGGGCCGAGCCGGAGGCCTGGAAGCCCCACATCCGCGGGGTGCGGGTGGCGAGGCCGTCCGCGGCGTACTCGCGGTAGCCCTTCCAGTACGCGGTGATGTTGCCCGCGTTGCCGACCGGCAGGACGTGGATGTCCGGGGCGTCGCCGAGCATGTCGACGATCTCGAAGGCCGCGGTCTTCTGGCCCTCGATCCGCGCCGGGTTGACCGAGTTGACCAGCGCCACCGGGTACTTCTCGGACAGTTCGCGCGCAAGGGTGAGGCAGTCGTCGAAGTTCCCGTCGACCTGCAGGATCCTGGCGCCGTGCACCAGCGCCTGGCCCATCTTGCCGAGGGCGATCTTGCCCTGCGGGACGAGCACCGCGGAGACCATCCCGGCCCGCACCGCGTACGCGGCGGCGGAGGCCGAGGTATTGCCGGTGGACGCGCAGATGACCGCCTGCGCGCCCTCCTCCTTGGCCTTGGAGATGGCCATCGTCATCCCGCGGTCCTTGAAGGAACCGGTCGGGTTGGCGCCCTCGACCTTGAGGTAGACCTCGCAGCCCGTGCGCTCGGAGAGCACCTGGGCGGGGACCAGGGGCGTGCCGCCCTCCAGCAGGGTGACCACCGGGGTGGCCGCGGTGACCGGCAGGCGGTCCCGGTACTCCTCGATCAGGCCGCGCCACTGGTGGGTGTGCGCGCCTCGGACGACGTTCTCGGCAACGGCGTTCATGGCTGGTTCCTTATTCCCCTTCGACCCTCATGATGCTGGCCACGTCCCGCACGCTGTCCAGCGCGCGGAGCTTGTCGACCGTCGCCGACAGCGCGGCGTCGGTGGCACGGTGGGTGACCACGACGAGCGAGGCGTCGCCGTCGCGGCCCTGCTGGCGCACGGTGTCGATGGAGACGCCGTGCTCGGCGAAGACGGACGCGACCTGCGCGAGCACGCCCGCGCGGTCGTCCACGTCCAGGCTGACGTGGTAGCGGGTGACGACCTCGTCCATCGGCTTGGCCGGCAGCCGGGTGTACACCGAGTCACCGGGACCGGTGGCGCCGGCCAGCTTGTTGCGGCAGACCGCGACCAGGTCGCCGAGCACCGCGGAGGCGGTCGGCGAACCGCCCGCGCCCGGGCCGTAGAACATCAGCCGGCCGGCCGCCTCGGCCTCGACGAACACCGCGTTGTACGCCTCGCGGACGGAGGCCAGCGGGTGCGACAGCGGGATCATCGCCGGGTGGACGCGCGCGGTGACGGACTCGCCGTCCGCGGCCCGCTCGCAGATCGCGAGCAGCTTGACCACGCAGCCCATCTCCTTGGCGGAGGCGATGTCGGCCGCGGTCACCTCGGTGATGCCCTCGCGGTAGACGTCCGCCGCGGTGACCTTGGTGTGGAAGGCGATGCCGGCCAGGATCGCGGCCTTGGCGGCGGCGTCGAAGCCCTCGACGTCGGCCGTCGGGTCGGCCTCGGCGTAGCCCAGCGCGGTGGCCTCCTCCAGCGCCTCCGAGTAACCGGCGCCGGTGGTGTCCATCTTGTCGAGGATGAAGTTGGTGGTGCCGTTGACGATGCCCAGCACCCGGTTGACCTTGTCACCCGCGAGGGACTCGCGCAGCGGACGCAGCAGCGGGATCGCGCCCGCCACCGCGGCCTCGTAGTACAGGTCCACCCCGGCCCCGGCGGCCGCGGCGTGCAGCTCGGTGCCGTCCTTGGCGAGCAGCGCCTTGTTGGCGCTGACCACCGAGGCGCCCTGCCCGAAGGCGGACAGGATCAGCGATTTGGACGGCTCGATGCCGCCCACCACCTCGACCACCACGTCGATGTCGCCCCGGTTGACCAGGGCCTCGGCGTCGGTGGTGATCAGGTGCTCGGGGACGCCCGGGCGGGTCCGCCCGGCGCGGCGGACCGCGATCCCGGCCAGCTCGACCGGAGCACCGATGCGAGCGGCGAGGTCGTCGGCCGTCGTCGTCATGATGCGCGCCACCTCGGAGCCCACCACACCACAACCCAGCAACGCCACCTTCAGCGGGCGCGTACGCATCATCCGACTCCGCTCTGCATTCATCAGCTTCGGTAATTTCCGGCGGGTTTTCCTGGACCGCCGGGAACTTCGGTCCGTACCAGTCTCCGGGACTTTCCGTACGGATCTACGGTCGTTCCATGATCTGAGACAAGGATTTCGTCATCCGATATCCAGACGCAGGAGATCCTCCTCCGTCTCGCGCCGGACGATCACCCGTGCCGCACCGTCCTTGACGGCGAGCACGGGGGGCTTGAGGGCGTGGTTGTAATTGCTCGCCATCGAACGGCAGTAGGCGCCGGTGGCGGGCACCGCGATCAGGTCGCCGGCGGCCAGGTCGGCCGGCAGGAAGGCGTCCCGGACGACGATGTCGCCGGACTCGCAGTGCTTGCCGACCACCCGCACCAGCATCGGCTCGGCGTCGCTGGTGCGCGACACCAGGGCCACCGAGTACTCGGCGTCGTACAGCGCGGTGCGGATGTTGTCGGACATCCCGCCGTCCACGCTGACGTAGGTGCGCAGGCCCTCCAGCGGCTTGACGGTGCCGACCTCGTACAGCGTGAACGCCGTCGGGCCCACGATCGCCCGGCCCGGCTCCACGCTCAGCCGGGGGGTGTCCAGGTTCGCGGCGGCGCACTCGCGGCGGACGATGTCGGCCAGCGCGGCCGCGATCTCGGCCGGCTCGCGCGGGTCGTCCTCGCTGGTGTACGCGATGCCGAGGCCGCCGCCGAGGTCGATCTCGGGCAGCTCGACGCCGTGCTCGTCGCGGATCCCGGCCAGCAGGCCGACCACCCGGCGGGCGGCCACCTCGAAGCCGGCCATGTCGAAGATCTGCGAGCCGATGTGCGAGTGGATGCCGCGCAGCTCCAGGCTGTCGTGGCCGAGCACCCGGCGCACCGCCTCGGCGGCCGCGCCCCCGGTGAGGGACAGGCCGAACTTCTGGTCCTCGTGCGCGGTGGCGATGAACTCGTGGGTGTGCGCCTCGACGCCGACGGTGATCCGGATCAGCACCTGCTGGCGCACGCCCTGGCGGGCGGCGATCGCGGCCAGGCGCTCGATCTCGTCGTAGGAGTCGACCACGATGTGCCCGACGCCGGTCCTCACCGCGTGTTCGAGCTCGTCCGTCGACTTGTTGTTGCCGTGCAGCGCGATCCGCCGCGGCGGCATCCCGGCGGCCAGCGCGACCGCCAGCTCGCCCGCGCTGCACACGTCGAGGTTGAGGCCCTCCTCGTGCAGCCAGCGCACCACGGCCTTGGAGAGGAACGCCTTGCCGGCGTAGTAGACGTCCGCCTCGGTGCCGAAGGCGTCCCGCCAGGCGCGCGCCCGGGAGCGGAAGTCCTCCTCGTCCAGCACGTAGGCCGGGGTGCCGAACTCGGCGGCCAGCCGCTTGACGTCGACGCCGCCGACGGTGGCCACGCCCTCGGCGTCGCGGGCGACGGTGCGCGACCAGACCTTGGGGTCGAGCGCGTTCAGGTCGGCGGGCGGGGCCTGGTAGTGGCCCTCGGGCAGGACATCGCCGTGGCGGGGGCCTGCCGGGTGTGCGGAGCGGCTCATCTTCGTAGATCCTTCGAGACCTATGGCGAGGGGCGGCGACGGTCCACGTTGACCGTCAGCCGCCCCCGCTGTGCGCTTGGGGGTGGTGCCTACATCCGCTCGGGCGCCGTCACGCCCAGGAGCGTGAGGCCGTTGGCGAGCACGGTGCGCGTCGCCTCGACCAGCCAGAGGCGGGCGCGGTGCGTGTCGTTGAGCTCCTCGTCGCCCTTGGGCAGGAACATGCAGTTCTCGTACAGGCGGTGGTACTTGCCCGCGAGCTTCTCCAGGTACACGGCGACCCGGTGCGGCTCGCGCAGCTCGCCGGCCGTGGCCAGCACCCGCGGGAACTCCGCGAGGTGGCCGAGCACGTCGGACTCCCACTCGGTGGCGAGCAGCTCGGGCTTGAACTGCTCGACCGTGCCCTTGTCCACGCCCAGCTCGGCGGCCTTGCGCGCCACACCGCACATCCGGGTGTGCGCGTACTGGACGTAGAAGACCGGGTTCTCGTTGGTCTGGCTGGTCAGCAGGTTGATGTCCAGCGTGATCGTCGAGTCCGTGGAGGAGCGCGCCAGGGTGTAGCGGGCGGCGTCCACGCCGATCCACTCGACCACGTCGTCGATCGTGATGATGTTGCCGGCCCGCTTGGACATGCGGACCTCTTCGCCGTCGCGAAGCATCTTCACGAACTGGCCGATCTTCACCTCGATGTTGCGGTTCATGTCGTCGCCCGCGCAGGCCGAGATGGCCTTGAGGCGGTTGACGTAGCCGTGGTGGTCGGCGCCCAGCATGTAGAGCGCGACCTCGGCGCCGCGGTCCCGCTTGGACAGGTAGTACGCGGCGTCGGCGGCGAAGTAGGTCTTGTCGCCGTCGGCCTTGATCAGGACGCGGTCCTTGTCGTCACCGAAGTCGGTGGTGCGCAGGAAGACCGCGCCGTCCTGCTCGAAGACGTGGCCCTGCTCGCGCAGTCGGTCGATGGCCTTCTCGACCGCGCCGGAGTCGTGCAGCGTCTTCTCCGAGAACCACACGTCGAAGTGGGTGCCGAACTCGTCCATCGAGCGCTGGATCTCGGACACCATGAGCTTGAGGCCCTCGGTGCGGAAGACCTGCAGCTGCTCGTCCTCGGGCAGGTCGAGCACGCCCGGGACCGCGTCGGTGAGCGCCTTGGCGATGTCGACGATGTACTCGCCGACGTACCCGCCCTCGGGCACCTCGCGGCCGTTCGCGGCGGCCTGCAGCGAGGCGGCGAACTTGGTGATCTGCACACCGGCGTCGTTGAGGTAGTACTCGGTGGTGACGTCGGCGCCGGAGGCCCGCAGCACGCGCGCCAGCGAGTCGCCGACGGCGGCCCAGCGGACGCCGCCGATGTGGATCGGGCCGGTCGGGTTGGCGGAGACGAACTCCAGGTTGATCTTCAGGCCGCCGAGGGCGTCGTTGCGGCCGTAGGCCTCGCCCGCCTCGACGATGGTGCGCGCCAGCGCACCGGCGGTGGCGGTGTCCAGGGTGATGTTCAGGAAGCCCGGACCGGCGATGTCGACCTTGGCGACGCCGGTGATCCCTCGCAGTCGCTCGACCAGCAGCTCGGCAACGGCTCGCGGCGGCTTGCCGGCCGCCTTGGCGAGCTGGAGGGCCACGTTCGTCGCGTAGTCGCCGTGGTCCCGGTTCTTGGGCCGGTCGACCGTCACGTGCTCGGGCACGGCGACGGCCAGCTCGCCCGCCTCGACGGCGGAGCTCACTGCGGCCTGGATTGCCTGGGAAAGGTCTGCGGGGGTCACGACGCCAAGCGTAGGCGAGACGGGGTGCCCGCCCGCCACTCGGTTTACCGGTTGAGACGCCGGGGTGCCGTCGTTACGGGGTCTCAGCCGCGATCGGTGCGCTCTGTTCGCTCAGGGCGAACTGCCGCGGCGGCTTCACCGGCCCTGTCGCCGGCCTGCTCGCCGGTCTCTGCGCCGGCCTCTTCGCCGGGCGGCCCGCCGGGGTGCCCGGTGAGCCGCATCAGGCGTCGCACCAGGGCCACCAGGTCGGCCGGATCGAAGGGCTTGCCGAGGTAGCCGTCCACCCCGACCGTCTCCCCCAGGTCGAGGTCCGCCGGGGTGCAGGCGCTCACGATCGCGATCGGCAGCCGGCTGGTGTCCGGGGTGGCGCGCAGCCGGGCCGCCGTCCGCAGGCCGTCCAGCCGCGGCATCACCACGTCCAGCGTCACCACGTCCGGCTGCACCCGGCGGATGACCTCCAGGCACTCGGCGCCGTCGGCGGCGGTCACCACCTCGAAGCCTTCGAGCTCCAGGTTGACCCTGATCAGCTGGCGGATCACCTCGCTGTCGTCCACCACGAGGACCCGCCCGGACACTCCCGACACCTCACCGAGGGTATCGGCGGCCCCGCCGCCCCGTCCGGCCTTTGGGCACTTCCGCTCCCCCGCCCGCCGGGCCGCCGCGACGATCTTCGGGGAAACCCGTGCACGGGCCGCGTCCGAAGCCTGGTAGTGTTCTCCACGTCGGAAGCGCGAGCGACCGACAGGCCAACAGGCCCCCGTAGCTCAGGGGATAGAGCACCGCCCTCCGGAGGCGGGTGCGTAGGTTCGAATCCTACCGGGGGCACTCACGCAGTCATTGCGAGAGTGTAATCAGGGCCCAGATCAGTGGAGTTGATCCACGATCTGGGCCTTTGTCGCGTTCCGGGCCCGGTGGGGCCTGACCGCACGGGGCCGGACCGGGCCCGGCGCGGAACCGGGCCCGACGGGCTCAGGAGGCGGCCGCCTCCGCCTGGGCGTACAGGTCCGCGATGGTGTGGTCGAAGTAGGCGCTGTAGGAGACGTCGTCGGTGTCGCCGCCCTGCTGGTAGCCGCCGATCGCGCCGATCACGTCGCCGGTGGCGGTGTTGATCCAGGGGCCACCGCTGGTGCCGGACGGGTAGGCCGGGCAGTGCACCACCCGCTGGTAGGCGCTCTGCTGCCCGGTGCTGTTGGTGCACAGCAGGGGCGTCTCGGAGTCGGCGGGGTAGCCGTAGAGCCGGACGGTGGCGTCGAACGGCTCGTCGGCGCCCAGCCGGTTGCCGCCGACCACGTCCTCGACGTTGCGGCCGTTGCTGGGGGCCGTCTCCAGGATCGCGAAGTCCTCGTCCACGTCGCCCTTCTGGGCCCAGCCGGCGGTGGTGTGGATCGCGGTCACCTGCCAGGTGCCGTACGGGGCGGAGCCGTCGCGGTAGCCGGGGGCGAAGGTGACGCCGTCGGTGCTGCTGAGGCAGTGCGCGGCGGTCAGCAGCAGGTTGGCGGTGGCGCTGTGCAGCACGCTGGCGGTGCAGAAGTGGTTGCCGGCCGCCAACGCGCCGCCGAACAGTGCGCCGACGGTCCCGGCTTCACGGTCGCCGGCCGGGGCCGGGCCGGTGGTGCCGAGGGCGACGTCGGAGGCGGCGGGAGCGGCGGCGGGGGCGGCCGCGGTGGACGGGTCGACCGGCGGCGGGGCGGCGGTCGGGGTCGCGGGCGCGGGCGTGGAGGACGCGGGGGCCGCGACCTGGGTGGCCGCCGCCGGATCGGTGGCCGGGGCGGGCGCGGCGGCGGCACGGGTGCTGCGGGCCGCCTTCCCGGCGGCCGTCGCGTCCGACAGGTTCAGCCCGTGCGTCCCGCTCAGCAGGGCGGCGACCGCCACCGCGGACAGCACGGTGAACAGGGACGGGGCCAGGAGTCTGCGGCGGCGCGACCTCTGGCGGCTGTGCTTGCCCATGCCTGTTTCTCCTGCCGGGGCGATCGGGGGCGGCGTTCGGTCAACGACTATGCCGCCTCAGCCTGGTAGGGGCGTGACCGGCTCCTTGGAGCTCGATGAGAAACCCGCCACCCGGCCGCACCCCCGACGTCACGGACCGGCGAGCACCGCATCCAGTTCGGCGGCTCCGACGAAGGCGGTGTGCGTCCCGGCGGCGGTGCAGGCGAAGGCCCCGGCCACCGTACCGGCCCGGGCGCAGTCCAGCGGCGAACGGCCCTGGAACCAGGCGTACAGGAAGCCCGACACGAAGGCGTCCCCGGCGCCGTTGCTGTCCACCACCGGGCGGCCCGGGTCGACGGCCGGCAGGTGGCGCGGCGCGGGGTCGTCCCGGGTGAGCAGGTGGCAGCCCTCGGCGCCGGCGGTGGCGACGACCACCCGCGCGCGCCCCTCGGCGAGGATCGCGCGCATCACCTCCTCGTGCCGGCCGGGGCAGCCGGCCGCGGAGAGGAAGACCAGGTCGGAGCCGAGCGCGTACGCACGGCGGTACGGGTCGACGCCGTCCCAGTCGTGCAGGTCGGTGGAGGTGGTGCGGCCGAGGCGGTGGAGGTCGCCGTACATGTCCCGGTTGACGCCGGTGATGGACAGGTGGACGTGCCGGCTGCGCTCGGCGTACGGCAGGTAGAGGTCGCGCGGCAGCCGCAGGTCGGCGGGGTGGCGGGCGTCGAAGAAGGAGAACCGGCGGCCGGCCGCGTCCACCAGGTTGACCCCGCGCGGGGTGCCGTGCGGGCTCACCAGGTGCGCGAAGTGCAGGCCGTGGCGCGCGTAGTGGGCGCGGATCAGGTCGCCCTGGGCGTCGTCGCCGAGGAAGTCGATGAACGCGGTGCGCAGGCCGAGGTGGTGGGCGCCGAGGGCGACGCCGTTGCCGGTGTGGCCGACGTAGTCCCGCACCGGTTCGACGAGCTGCGAGTCGCCGGGCGGGACTTCCAGCCGCTCGACCCGGACGATGGTGTCCACGCCGGCGCCGCCGACGACGAGCAGGTCGAACTCGGGCTGCGCGGCCCCGGGCGGCACGTTCTCGGGCGGCACGTTCTCGGACAGCACGGCGGCGCCTCCTTGATCCCTGGACGGTGGCCAGGAGTCAAGCAGGCGCCGGAGGTTGACTGCAAGACCTTGCTGCAAATTTCAATCGACCGACGGCCGCTCCGCTCCGGTCTCCACCCCGGCCTCCGCCCGCCCCTCGCCCGCGGGGCGGACGTTGGCCCTGACATCGGCCGCGGCCGCCGCCCGCAGGTCCGTCGGACGACCGTCCCCGGCCGGTACGGCCGCGGCCGGCGCCTCCGCCCCGGAGGCGCCGCCCTCGACGGCGGTGGCCTCACCGGGCGCCGGCCGGTGGTTGATCATCAGCACCGCGACCAGCGCGGCCGCCAGCAGGACGCCCATCGCCACCCAGGTCGCGACCACGTAGCCGTGCACCGCGCCCTCGGCCCGCACCGCCGGGTCGGAGGCGATCCGGGTGGCCAGGAAGCTCGCGGTGGCACTCGCCGCGATCGTGTTCAGCAGCGCCGTGCCGACCGAGCCGCCCACCTGCTGGGCCGAGTTGATGGTGGCCGAGGCCGCGCCGGTCTCGTTCGGGGCGACCCCGAGGGTGGCCAGGCTCATCGCCGGCATGAACACCAGGCCCATGCCGAAGCCGAGCAGCAGCTCGGCGGGCAGCACCATGCCGGCCCACGCGCTGTCCACCCGCATCTGGGTCAGCCAGGCCATCCCGGCCGCGGCGAGCAGCAGCCCCGGGCCGATCAGGTTCCGGGACGGCACCCTGGTCATCAACCGGGCCGCGACGCCCGTCGAACTCAGCACGATGGCGGCCGTCATGGGCAGGAAGGACAGACCGGACATGATCGGCGAGAAGTGCTTGATGGCCTGCAGGTAGTAGGTCAGGAACAGGAACAGGCCGAACATGCCGACCATCGCCAGGCCCACCGAGAGCGCGCCGCCACCGCGGTTGCGGTCGGCGACGATGTGCAGCGGCAGCAGCGGGTGCGCGGTGCGCCGTTCGACCAGCACGAAGGCCGCGAGCAGCGCCACGCCCAGGACCAGCGAGCCGATCACCAGGCCGTCGCCCCAGCCCCGGCTCACGGCCTCGGAGGTGCCGTAGACGATCGCCAGCAGGCCGCCGCAGCCGAGCAGTGCCCCGGGCAGGTCCAGCGGCGTCCGGCGGCCCTTCCCGACGTGGTCGCGCTTCAGCACGTTGAACGCCGCGAAGGCGGTGACGACGGCGATCGGCACGTTGACGAACAGGCACCAGCGCCAGTTCAGGTACTCGGTCAGCAGCCCGCCGGCGATGAAGCCGATCGCGGAGCCGCCGGCGGCGATCGCACCGAAGATGCCGAAGGCCGTACTGCGTTCCCGTGGATCGGAGAAGGTGGTGGAGAGCAGCCCCAGCGCGGAGGGCGCAAGCAGGGCGCCGAACGCCCCCTGGAGGGCACGGGCGCCGAAGAGCATGGCCGGGCCGACCGCCGCGCCGCCGAGGGCGGAGGCGAGGGCGAAGCCCAGCAGGCCGACGGTGAAGACGCGCTTGCGGCCGAAGAGGTCGCCCAGCCGGCCGCCGAGCAGCAGCAGGCCGCCGAAGGCGAGCGTGTAGGCGGTGATCACCCACTGCCGGTCGGCGTCCGAGATGCCCAGGTCCCGCTGGGCGGACGGCAGTGCGATGTTCACGATGGTGATGTCGAGCACGATCATGAGCTGGGCGGTGGCGATGACGGCCAGCGCCCACCAGCGGCGGCGGTCCGCGTCCTCATGACCGGTGACGGTTTGCGCAGTCACTGATCGAGCCTTCCGGAGTGGGGCGGAGAGGTCACGCAGTCGCCTTCCAGCCAAACTCCGCTCCGGACGGATGGCAAGGAAAAACCTCACCAAATCGGACTCCGGGGACAAAAGAACCAGACCCCCGGGACTCCGGACCGAGTCCCGGGGGCCTGGTTCCCGGCCCCGCGGCCACCGCCGGCGCCGCGCCGTGCCCGACGCGCGCCCGACGGCGCACGGCCGTCAGAGCGCCGAGAGCTCCTCGACCAGGTCGTCCAGGCCCAGCGAGCCCTGCGAGAGCGCCGCCATGTGCCAGGCCTTGAGGTCGAACTCCTCGCCGCGCGCCTCGTGCGCCGCCTTCGCCGCCGCCCGTCCGCGCAGCCAGGCGCGCTCGCCGAGCTTGTAGCCGATCGCCTGGCCGGGCAGGCCCAGGTAGCGGACCAGCTCGCTGTCCAGGAACTCGGCGGACAGGCCGCAGTACAGGCCGAAGAACTCCCGGGCGTCCTCCGGGGCGACCGGCTCGCCCGGCTTGTACGGGGAGTCCGCCGGGAAGTCCAGGCCCACGTGCATGCCGATGTCGACGATGACCCGCAGCGCGCGCATCATCTGCGCGTTGAGGTAGCCCAGGCGATGGCCCGGGTCGGTGAGGTAGCCGAGCTCGTCCATCAGGCGCTCGGCGTACAGCGCCCAGCCCTCCAGGTTGGCGCTCACCCCGCCGAGGCTCACCTGGTAGGTGGAGAGCCGGTCGGCGACGTAGTTCCACTGCGCGAGCTGGAGGTGGTGGCCCGGCACGCCCTCGTGGTACCAGGTGGAGACCAGGTCCCAGACCGGGAAGCGGTCCCGGCCGACCAGCGGCAGCCAGGTCCGCCCGGGGCGGCTGAAGTCCAGCGAGGGCGCGGTGTAGTACGGCGCGGCGGCGCTGCCGGCCGGGGCGATCCTCGACTCGACCCGGGTGACCGGCTCGGCCAGGTCGAAGTGGGTGCCCTGGAGGTCCCGGACGGCCTGGTCCATCAGGCCCTGGAGGTACTCCCGGGTGGTCTCGGCGCCCTCGATGGCCGGGCCGTCGGTCTCCAGCCACTGCATCGCCGCCAGCGGGCCCGCGCCCGGCAGGACCTTCTCGGCCTCGACCTCCATCTGCGCCAGCAGGTCGTGGAACTCGCTCCACGCCCAGGCGTAGGCCTCGTCCAGGTCCAGGTCGGCACCGGTCCAGTAGCGCACCCAGCGGACGTAGCGCTCCCGGCCCGCGGTGTCCGGAGCGCCGGCCGCGGCCGGGCCGTACACGTCGCGCAGCCAGTCGCGCAGCTCGGCCAGCGCCTCGGCGGCGGCCACCGCGTGCTTCGACAGCTCGGGGAGCAGGGCCTCCGGCGCACCCTGGACGAACTGGCCGAACCAGGCACCGGGCACCCGCTCGTCGGCCGGCGTGTCCTCGCCCAGCCACTCGGCGAACTGCCCGAGCACCGTGGTCACCTGGCGCGGGCCGGACAGCAGGCCGCGCTCGACGCCCTCGGCCAGCGTCCGCCGGTACTGCTCGAACGCCACCGGGATCCTCGCCATGCGGCGGCCGACCACCTGCCACTCGGCCTCGGTGTCGGTCCCCATCAGGGTGAAGGATTCCCGCAGGTCGTGCACCGGGGAGCCGAGGTTGCGCAGCGAGCGGAAACTCTCCCCGGCCTCGTGAACGGCGAGTTCGGCGGAAAGCCGCTCGCGCAGCAGCCGGGCGCAGCGGCGCTCGGCCTCGTCCTCGGCCGCGCCGGTCCGCTCGGCCTCGTCGAGCTTCGCCAGGGTGCGGCGAGCGAGGTCGGCCAGGGCCTCGGGGCCGGCCGGGGAGAGGTCGGGCAGCCGGTCGTCATCGAGGTTGAGGCCGAGGTACACCGCGGTCAGCGGGTCGAGCTCGGCCAGTTCGCGGACGTGGTCGTCGGCGATGCGGCGAGGGGTGGCGCCGTCGGCGGTGATCAGTTCTTCACGCATTCCGACATCATTTCGTGGCGCGGCCGCTTTGCAACCCCTTTGCGAGTGGGGTTCGCCTGCGAAAATCCGTTCGGCGCGACAGGATCGGATCGGCCCGACGCCCATTACGCTTGGCCGCCATGGAAGCCAGCCCCACCTCGGCAGGTCAGGCGCCCGTACCGGCCTCGTCCGAGCCGCGTCCGCGCCGCACCGGCTACCGACGGCTGCCGGTCCAGCAGCGGCGCGAACAGCTGATCGCGGTCGCCCTGGAGCTGTTCGCCTCCCGGCCGCCCGAGGAGGTGAGCCTGGACGACGTCGCCGAGGCCGCCGAGGCCTCCCGCCCACTGGTGTACCGCTACTTCGCGGGCGGCAAGCAGCAGTTGTACGAGGCCGCGCTGCGCACCGCGGCGGACGAGCTGACCAGCCGCTTCGCGGTGCCGCTGCGCGGGACGCCGTCCGAGCAGCTGTCGGCGGTGCTGGACGGCTACTTCGCCTTCGTGGCCGAGCACGACGCGGGCTACTCGGCGCTGCTGCGCGGCGGTTCGGTGGTGGAGACGGCCCGCACCTCGGCGATCGTGGACGACGTCCGGCGGGCGGCGCTGCGGCGCACGCTGCGGCACCTGGGCGTGCGGGAGGCCGGGCCGCGGCTGACGCTGCTGGTGCGCTCGTGGATCGCGGTGGTCGAGGGCGCGTCGCTGAGCTGGCTGGACGAGGGGCGCGCGCTGCCGGTGACGGAGCTGCGCGACTGGCTGGTGGACCAGTTCACCGCGATGGCCGCGGCGACGGCGCTGCACGACCCGCAGACGGCCGAGGTGCTGGCGGGGGTGCTCGCGCTGGAGGGGCCGCGGCCGCAGCGGGCGGAGCGGCTGCGGGCGGTCCTGGGCGGCGCTTCGTAGCTCGCGGTTCCGGGGCCGGGCGACCTCTCCGCTCCGGGGCCGCACGACGTCAGGGCCGCAGGACTTCAGGGCCGCACGACTTCGCGGCCGCGGGTCGCGGCGGCCCTCCCGACCCCCGTGCCAAGGGTCGGGGCGGCCTCGGCCGTTAGGGCCTGTCTGACAATTCCCACCGGGTGCGCGACGCCGGGGCACGCACCTCGCCGCGTTGTCGTCGGTCGCCAATGGCCCCCAGCCTGGCGGCCGGGAGGTGCCCCCACCGCAGTGGCTCCCTCCTCCGCCTTGCGATGCACGCACCCCGACACCGCGCCCTGATCCGACGCGAATTGTCAGACACGCCCTAGGCCTTGCCGAGCACCTGGCGCTGGCGGCCGAGCCCGTCGATCTCGATCTCGACCACGTCGCCCGGGGCGAGGAACGGCGTGCCGGGGCGACCCAGGGTGACCCCGGCCGGGGTGCCGGTGATGATCACGTCGCCGGGCTCCAGCACCATGAACCGGCTCGCGTAGCGGACCAGTTCGAGCACCGGGAAGACCATCTCCGCGGTGCTGCCGTGCTGCCGCTGCTCGCCGTTGACCCAGAGCCGCAGGGTCAGCGCCTGCGGGTCGGCCACCTCGTCGGCGGTGACCAGCCAGGGCCCGAGCGGGGTGAAGGTCTCCGCCGACTTGCCCTTGTCCCACTGGCCGCCGCGCTCGAACTGGAAGGCCCGCTCGGTGACGTCGTTGGCGATCGTGTAGCCGGCGATCACCCCGGCCGCCTCGGCGTGCGAGTCCAGGTAGCGGGCGGTGCGGCCGATCACGACGGCCAGTTCGGCCTCGTAGTCGGTCTTCTCGCCGCCGCGCGGCACCAGCACCTCGTCGTACGGGCCGACCACGGTGGAGCTCGGCTTGAGGAAGATCACCGGCTCGGCCGGGATCGCGGCCCCGGCCTCGGCCGCGTGGTCGCGGTAGTTGAGCCCGATGCCGACCACCTTGCCCGGCCGGGCCACCGGTGCGCCCACCCGCAGGCCGTCGAGGTCCACCACCGGCAGGAGGCCGGAGGCCGCCTCCCGGGCCAGCGCGGCCGGGTCCAGCCCGGCCAGGAAGGCCCCGTCGAGGTCGCGGGCCCGCCCCGAGAGGTCGTACGCGGTGCCGTCCTCGCCCAGGACGACCGGGCGCTCGGCGCCCGCGGGTCCGACGCGCAGGAGCTTCATCGATCCGTCACCAGCCTTTCGTCGCAGCTCACCGGGGCGGCGCGGACGCCGCTCCCGTGTCCGGCAACGAGGTATACCAACGCGTCCGGGTCGCGGACCAGACCGTCCCGATGGGCGAAATCCTCCCGGTTCCCGCCCGGGCCGCGGCCCGGGCTCGGCGGCCCGCACGGTTGACACCCGGCGGGCGTCCGGCCCACGGGCCGGCGGAGCGGGTAGGCGGGGCGGGCCGGCAGCGCGGGTCGGCGGTGACTCCGGGCCGCGCGGGACGCCTCAGTCGCCCGGCGCGCCGCCGAGCAGCACCCCCAGGCTCAGCGCCCGCGGCCGGCCCGGGCCGAGCCGGGCGGCCTCCCGCTGCCAGTGCGCGAGGTCGCGCCGCGCGTCCGCCCGGGCCTCCGGGGTGGCGCCGGGCACCTGGGCCAGCTCGTCCAGCAGCGCGACGGCGGCGCCCGGGCTGCCGTCCCGGGCCAGCCAGAGGGCCAGGTCGTGGCAGGTGCGCAGGGTGCGCGGGTCGTCCGGTCCGCAGATCCGGGCGAAGTCGGGCACGAGCGCGGTGAGGATCTCGACCGCCTCCGCCGACTCGCCGGCCTCACCGTGCCGCCAGGCCCGGTCGGCCCGCCGGCGCAGCTGCTCCGGGCTGGGGTCGTCCGGGCGCAGCATCCCGGGCCGGACGACGCGCAGCCGCTCCAGCACCTCGGCGGCCCCGGCGGGCCGCTGCTCGGGCCGCTTGGCGAGCAGTTCGGCGATCAGCGCGCCCAGCGCGGGGTCCTTGCTGCGGACCCGGGACGGGACCTCCTCCAGGTGTCGGTACATGTACTCGGCGGCCGAGGCGGCGCGGAACGGGCGCGCGCCGGTGCAGACCTCGTACAGCATGATGCCGAGCGCGTAGAGGTCGGCCCGGCCGTCCACCACGCCGCCGGACCAGCACTCGGGCGCCAGGTACGGGACGGTGCCGACCACGTTGCCGGTGGAGGTGAGCCGGACGGTCTGGGTGACCAGTCGGGCGATGCCGAAGTCCAGGACCTTGGCCCGCTCCCCGTCCTGCGCGATCATCACGTTCTCGGGCTTGATGTCCCGGTGGACGATCCCCGAGCGGTGCGCGGCGTCCAGCGCCTTGCACACGTGCCGTATCCAGCGCAGCGCCTGCTTGTGGTCCGGCCGGCCGTCCTTGAGCACCTCGGACAGCGCCCGGCCGCGGACCAGCTCCATCACCAGGTACGGGATCTTCCCGGAGCCGGTCTCCGTCCACCCGTAGTCGTACACGGTCACGATGTGCGGATTGTTGAGGCCGCCGGCCGTCCGGGCCTCGCGGACGAACCGGCTGACCGCCTCCCGGTCGGTGGCGTGCTCGGCGAGCAGCACCTTGACCGCGACCTCCCGGTCGATGGTCGTGTCGGTGGCCCGCCAGACCACGCCGAACCCGCCCCTGCCCAGCTTCTGCTCCAGCCGGAAGCGACCGCCGAGCACCTCGCCCTTCTCCATGCCCTCCCCCAACTCGACCGCGCCCGCCCGGCATTCGCCGTCGGGAGGGGGTCACCATAGCGGCGGGCGGGAACGAACGGGTGAACGTCCCCGGGCCGCCCTCCTACGGCTTGGGCCTGGGCAGCCCGGGCGGGTTGATCTCCGAGTTCGGCACGGCCTCGTTGTCCAGGCCCCAGCGCTTGAGCACCTGCCCGTACGTGCCGTTGCGGATCAGTTCGTCGATCGCCCCGTTCAGCGCCTTGACCAGCCCGTTGTCCTTCCGGGTGGTCGCCGCGATCTTGCCGAGGACGTCCGCGCCGCCGCCCGAGTAGGTGCCGACGACCTCGGTCTCGCCGGTCTGCACGGCGTGGAAGGCCAGGCTGGGGTTGGGGCCGGTGTAGACCTCGATCCGGCCGGAGGCGAGCGCCAGGTAGTACTCGGTGCCCTGGAAGTACTTGATGTCGATCGGCTTGAGCCCGTTCCTGACGTTCTCCTCGCTCCAGGAGACCAGCAGCTTCTCCTGGTTGGTGCCGGTGGCGACGCCGACCGCCTTGCCCGCGAGGTCCTTGGGTCCGGTGACCTTCAGGCCGCCGCCCTTCTTCGCCTCGAAGCCCAGGACGTCCAGCCGGTAGGTGGCGAAGTCGTACTTCTCCTTGCGCGCCTCGGTGACGGTGATGTTGGAGACGCCGACGTCGTACTTGCCGCTGTCCAGACCGACGAAGATGTTCTCCCAGGAGACCGGGTTGAACTCGACCTTGAGGCCCAGCACGTTGCCGATCAGGGAGGCGAGGTCCGGCTCGACGCCGATGATCGTCCGGTCGTCGTTGGCGTAGAAGTCCAGCGGCGGGGTGGTGCCGATCGAGTCGACGACGGTCAGCGTCCCCTTCTTCCTGATCTCCTCCGGGACCAGCGCGGCGATCGCGTCGACTTTGGGCGTGGTGACCCGGTTCTGGTCCGGCGAGAGGTTCACCACCGTGCCGTCCGGCGCGGTGCTGCCCCTGGCCGGGGCGAGTTCCGCCGACGCGCCCGTGGCGGAGCCGCCGCAGCCGGCCAGGGCGAGGGCGGCGGCGAGCGCGCCGGCGGCGGTCACGAGGGCGCGACGGGGTAGGGACATGGCGGAACTCCTGCTCGGTGAAGGGGGGTTGGGGGAAGGGAAGGTCAGAGGACCTTGGCCAGGAAGGCCCGGGTGCGCTCGTGCCCCGGCCGGTCCAGGACCTCGGCGGGCGGGCCCTGCTCGACCACCACGCCGCCGTCCATGAAGACCACGGTGTCGGCGACCTCGCGGGCGAAGCCGATCTCGTGGGTGACCACGATCATCGTGGTGCCGCTGCGGGCGAGGTCCTTGATGACGTCCAGCACCTCGCCGACCAGCTCCGGGTCGAGCGCCGAGGTGGGCTCGTCGAACAGCAGCACCTTGGGCTCCAGCGCCAGCGCCCGGGCGATCGCCACCCGCTGCTGCTGCCCGCCGGACAGCTGCCGGGGGTAGGCGGCGGCCTTGTCGGCCAGCCCGACCCGCTCCAGCAGCGCCAGCGCCGCCGCCCTGGCCTCGGCCTTCGGGCGGCGCAGCGCGGCGACCGGCGCCTCGACCAGGTTCTCCAGCACGGTGAGGTGCGGGAACAGGTTGAAGTTCTGGAACACGAAACCGATGCCGGTGCGCTGGCGCAGCACCTCGCGCTCCTTGAGCTCGTACAGCCGGTCGCCGGAGCGGCGGTAGCCGATCAGCTCGCCGTCGATGGCGACGTGGCCGCGGTCCAGCTTCTCCAGGTGGTTGATCGCCCGCAGCAGGGTGGACTTGCCGGAGCCGGACGGGCCGAGCACCACGGTCACCGAGCCGGCCGGGACGTCCAGGTCGACCCCGCGCAGCACCTCCAGCCGGCCGAAGCTCTTGTGCAGGCCGCGGACCCGCACCATCGGGGCGGCCGGGGCCTGGCCGGGAGGGTTCGGATCGGGCTTCGTCAGCGTGGTCACGACTGTCCTCCGGGGGTACGGGCGGCGGCGGGCCGGGTGCGGTCCGGCAGGCTCCGGGCGAAGGCCCGGACGCGCTGCCACGGGGTGGGCAGCGGGGTGCGCTCGGCGCCGCGGGCGAAGTGGCGCTCGACGTAGTACTGGCCGATCGAGAGGGCGGTGGTCAGCAGCACGTACCAGACGGTGGCGACCATCAGCAGCGGCACCACCCGGCCGGTGCGGCCGTAGACGACCTGGGCCTGGTAGAAGAGTTCGCCGATCGCCATCACGTAGACCACCGAGGTGCCCTTGAGCAGGGAGATCACCTCGTTGGCGGCGGCCGGGAGGATGCCGCGCATCGCCTGCGGCAGCACGATCCGCCGGCCCTGCCGCCAGCGCGGGATGCCGAGCGCGGCGGCGGCCTCCCGCTGGCCGGCGTCCACCGCGATGATGCCGCCGCGGATGATCTCGGCGGCGAACGCGGCCTGGTGCAGTCCCAGGCCGAGCACCGCCGCACCGAGCGCGCTGAGCACCCCGACCGTCTCGACCTCGCCGAAGGTCGGGCCGAACGGGATGCCGATCCCGAACCGCTTGTACAGGTAGGAGAGGTTGAACCAGAACACCAGCTGGACGATCAGCGGGATCGAGCGGAACACCCACACGTAGGCCCAGGCGATGGAGCGCAGGATCGCGCTGCGGGACAGCCGCATCGCGGCCACCGCGGTGCCCAGCACGAAGCCCAGCACCGTGCCGTAGGCGGTGAGTTCGAGGGTCCGTCCGATCGCCCGGAGGATGGTGTCGGCGGTGAAGTAGAGCCGGAACGTGGCCCAGTCCCAGCCGGGGTTGGTGGCCAGGCCGTGGGCGAACTGGGCGAGCACGACCAGCGCGGCGATCCCGGCGGCCCAGCGCCAGGGGTGGCGGGCGGGCACGGTCCGCAGGCCGGCCAGTGCGTCGAGGTCGAGGTCGGGGGCGGCCGGGGCCGGGGCCGGGGCCGGCCGGGTCACGGTGGTCACGGTGGTGGTGACGGTCATCGGAGGTCTCCTCGGTGGCCGGCGCTCAGGCGTGCTCGGGCGGGCTGATCCGCGATTCCTCGATCGCCGACTCGGCGACCCCCCACTTGCGCAGGATCCGCTCGTACGTCCCGTCCTTGATCAGCTGGTTGACCGCCGCCTGGAGGGCCGGGGCGAGTTTCGAGCCCTTCTTCAGGGCGAAGCCGACGTCGAGGCGGTGGAACTCGTTGAGGAAGCGGGTCCCGGAGGCCTCCTGCGCGGCCTGGTGGCGCAGGCCGTTGATGGTGGACATCTCGATGTCCACCCGGCCCTGCTGGAGGCTGGTCAGCAGGGCGCCGCTCTCGCCGAACGCCTTGACCTCGTACGGCTTCTTCCCGGCGTCGGCGCAGACGTTCTTCCGGCTGTTGAGGGTGGTCTCGAAGGTGGTGCCGGCGCCGGTGCCGATGGTCAGTCCGCACAGCTGGACCAGGTCGGTGACCGGCTGGACCGCGGTGTTGTCCTTCTTCACCGCGAAGCCCTGGCCGTCGTCGATGTAGGTGACGAAGTCGATGGTCCTCAGCCGGGCCGCGGTGACCCCGAAGTTGCCGGTGCCGACGTCGTACTTCCCGCTGTCCAGGGCGGGCAGGATGGTCTCGAAGGCGGCCTGCTCGCGCTGCACGGTCAGGCCGAGCAGCCTGGCCACCGCGTCGGTGAAGTCCACGTCGATCCCGGCCGGCTTCCTGTCGGCCTGGTCGGTGTAGAAGGCGCTGGGCGGCGCGCCGAAGGCCGAGCCGAACTTCAGCGTGCCGGCCCTGCGGACCTCCTCGGGCAGCAGCGCGGCGGCGGACTCCGAGGTCCTGAGACCGGAGACGAGGTCCTCGGTGGCGGTGGCGGCCGGACCGCCCGCCGCCGCGCCCGCGATCTTCGGGTCCGAGCCGCAGGCGGCCAGGGCCAGGACCGGCAGCAGGACGGCGGTCGCGAGCAGGCGGCGGACGGTGGTGGTTCTCACGAGGGGGCCTTTCAGGAGGTCGTGGTCAGAACGGGCAGGTGCTTCTCGAAGGGGAGCGGCCCGATGGTCAGGGGGTCGGCGGAGACGTCGAACAGCGGGGTGTAGCCGGCCGCCAGGTAGAGGTTCCTGGCCTCGGGCTGGCGCGGGCCGGTGGTGAGGTGGAAGCGGGTGTAGCCGGCCGCGGCCGCCGTCCGCTCCAGCTCGGCCAGCACCCGGCGGGCCAGGCCCCGGCGCCGGTGCGCGGAGTGCGTCCACATCCGCTTCACCTCGGCGGTGCGGTCGTCGTAGCGCTTGTACGCGCCGCCAGCCACCGGTTCGCCGTCCTCCAGCAGGAGCAGCAGCACGCCGTGCGGCTCGGCGAAGTCCCCGGCCGGGTAGCGGTTCATCTCCTGGTGCGCCTCGGGGCCGTACCGGGTGACGTACTCGT
This sequence comes from Kitasatospora sp. NPDC127067, assembly GCF_042724755.1. Classification (NCBI taxonomy): domain Bacteria; kingdom Bacillati; phylum Actinomycetota; class Actinomycetes; order Kitasatosporales; family Streptomycetaceae; genus Kitasatospora; species Kitasatospora sp. NPDC127067. Next base: position 159,189 of record NZ_JBHXEM010000002.1, read on the forward strand.
GGGTGAGCTCGCGCAGCAGCGGCTCGACCAGCGGATCGTCGATCGTGACCCTGCGGAACTCCCACCCGTCGGCCGGGCCCGCGCCCGCGCTCACGCCTGCACCGCGATCAGCTGGTGGCGGTCGCGCTCGGCCCGCTCGGCCTTGGCGGCCCTGGCGGCGTCCCGCTTGGCGACCTCCTCGCGGACGATCGGGATGACGTACCGGCCGAAGTCGATCGCGTCGTCCAGCAGGTGGTAGCCGCGCGCGGACAGGATGTCCACGCCGAGGTCGTAGTAGTCGAGCAGCGCCTGGGCGACCGTCTCCGGGGTGCCGACCAGCGCGTTGGAGTTGCCCGCCCCGCCGGTGGCCGCGGCGGTCGGGGTCCACAGGGCGCGGTCGTAGCGCTCGCCGGCCTCGGCGATCTCGATCAGCCGCTGGGAGCCGACGTTCTCGGGTGCCGCGGTCTCGCGCGTCCCGGCCTCGCGCGTCCTGGTCGCCGGGTTCGTCCCCGCCCGGTCGGTGCCCCGACGGTCCCGGATCGCGGCCACCGTCCGGTGCGCCTTCTCCCAGGCCAGCTCCTCGGTCGGCGCGATGATCGGCCGGAACGCCACCTGGATCCGCGGCACGTCGGTGCGCCCGGCGGCCCGGGCCGCCTCCTTCACCCGCTCGATCTGCTCGGCGGTGCGGGCCAGCGGCTCGCCCCAGAGGCAGTAGACGTCCGCCTCGGCGCCGCCGGCCGCGTAGGCCGCGTCGGAGGAGCCGCCGAAGGAGACCCCCGGGCGCGGCTGCTGCACGGGGAAGACGTCCGAGACGAAGTCGTTGAAGCGGTAGTGCGGGCCCTCGTGGTCGAAGGGCTCCCGGCTGGTCCAGGCCTTCTTGACGATGCCGATGTACTCCCGGGTGCGCTCGTAGCGCTGGTCCTTGGTCAGGAAGTCGCCCTCGCGCTGCTGCTCGTGGTCGTTGCCGCCGGTGATGAAGTGCACGGTCAGCCGGCCGTCGCTGATCCGGTCGAGGGTCGCGAAGGTCTTGGCCGCGAAGGTCGGGTAGGAGACGTTCGGCCGGTGCGCCAGCAGGATCTGGAGGCGCTCCAGGTGCGAGGCGAGGAAGGCCGCCGCGGCCGACGGCTCCGGGGCGCCGGCCCCGTAGGCGAAGAGCACCCGGTCCCAGCCGTGGTCCTCGTGCGCCCGGGCCAGCCGCAGGGTGTAGTCGCGGTCGAAGGCGGCGGTGGTGCGGGCGGTGGTCTCCGAACCGTCGCCGGTGGCGGCGATACCGAGGAATTCGACGGGCATGGCGGAACCTTTCGGGTGGGCGGGACTCCGGTGGACTGCGGGTGGGCAGGGGGTGCCGCCCGGCCATAGGACGGGGGCGCCGGAGGCGGCCGCGGCGGGGCGGCCGTCGAACACGTGACGGTGGACGTGCCGGTGAAGAGGGGGGACGGGAGGGAACTGCCGGAGTGCGGGAGGACCGGAGTGCGGGAGGGCCGGAGCGCAGTGCGAAGTCGGCGGCGGCAGCGAAGGCCTGACGCGTCGCCGGTCGCCGACGACGGATCCGGGCCGCGACGGGGCGAACCGAGGGAGGGCTCCCCGCCGGGAGATCAGGCCGGACGGACGGCCCGCTGCCGGGTCAGCCGCGACACGCCGCGGACCACACCCGACCGAAGTCGATGTGGTCGCGGCTGACCAGGGGCTGCTCGGCGTACATGGCCTCAAGTTGAGCAGTCGGCCGATCGGTACGTCAACCATCCATCATTGCCGCACTGTTGCGATCTCCTGTCGCTTCTCCGACGCGCCCCGGCCGGGCCCTCCGCCGTCCCGATCACCCTTGACAGCCGTCGATCGCGCATGCGTACGATCGGCGCGGAGTGCAGTGCATTGCGCCGGCCGTGTTGAGGGACACGGGCCGCGCCCGCGTACGTGACCACCGCCGTACATCTCCCCGCCCGCACTCCGCCCAGGAGCCGCCGCCATGGCCACCCCGCAGGACGTCCTGCCCGCCCCCTCCGCACTCGACCGCCCCGACGCGCCGCCCGCCGCAGAGGCCCGGATCGTCGCCCGCCGCAAGCCCGGCCAGTGGGCCGCCGCCGCCGTCGCCCTGCTGCTGGCCGCGATGGCGGTCAACTCGGTGATCCGCAACAAGGCCTTCCAGTGGAGCGTGGTCGCCGACTGGTTCACCGCCCGGTCCGTGCTCGACGGACTCGCCCTGACCCTCTGGCTGACGGCCGTCACCCTCGCCCTCGGCTTCGTGCTCGGCACCCTCCTCGCCACCATGCGGCTGTCCGCCAACCCGGTGCTGCGCACGCTGAGCTGGGTCTACATCTGGGTGTTCCGCTCCACCCCGCCGCTGGTGCAGCTGCTGTTCTTCTTCAACATCGGCGCGCTCTACCCCACCCTCGGCCTCGGCGTCCCGTTCGGCCCCGAGTTCGTCACGGTCAGGACCGTCAACCTGATGGGCCCCACCCTGACCGCCGTCATCGGCCTCACCCTGCTGGAGACCGCGTACGCCGCCGAGGTGATCCGCGGCGGCATCCTGTCCGTCGACCGCGGCCAGCTGGAGGCGGCGTCCGCGCTCGGGCTCGGCCGGTGGCGGGTGCTGCGCCGGATCGTGGTGCCGCAGGCGATGCGGGCGATCGTGCCGACCGCCGGGAACATGCTGATCGGCGCGCTCAAGGGCACCAGCATCGTCAGCGTGCTGGCCGTCTCCGACCTGCTCTACTCGGTGCAGCTGGTCTACCTCCAGTCGTACCGGGTCATCCCGATGCTGATGGTCGCCACCATCTGGTACCTGGTGGTCACCACCCTGCTGTCCGTCGGCCAGTACTACGTGGAACGGCACTTCGCCCGGGGCGCCACCCGCGACGGCCTGCCGCCCACCCCGCTGCAGCGGGCCCGCGCGGCCTTCGTGAAGGTGGTGCGGGCATGACGGCGCTGGTCATCGTCGGCGCCGGCCCGCGCGGCACCGGGCTGCTGGAGCGGATCGCCGCCAACGCGGCCGAACTCCTGCCCGAAGACCGCCCGTTGGCGATCCACCTGGTCGACCCGTACCCGCCGGGCGCGGGCCGGATCTGGCGCCACGACCAGTCCCCGCTGCTGCGGATGAACTCCATGGCCGAGGACGTCACCATGTTCACCGACGAACGCTCCAGCCTCGAAGGGCCGGTCCGCCCCGGCCCCTCGCTCGCCGAATGGGCCGCGAGGCAGGAGGAGTTCGCGCCCTACCGGGAGGTCGCCGACCCGGCCGTCCGGGCCGAGCTGCGCACCCTCGCGCCCGCGGACTTCCCCACCCGCCGGGCCCAGAGCGCCTACCTGGACTGGGTGTTCCGCCGCGCCGTCGCCGAACTGCCTGCGCACATCGCGGTCACCGTCCACCGCGACACCGTCCGGCGGATCGAGGGCCCGGCCGACGGCCCGCAGAGCGTCCACCTCACCGACCGGACGCTCACCGCCGACCACGTCGTGCTCACCCTCGGCCACCTCGACTCGGCCCCGCACCCGCGCTTCGCCGCCGACGCCGCCTTCGCCGCCCGGCACGACCGCTTCCACCTCCCGCCCGCCCACTCCGCCGACGTGACCGCCGAACTGGCCGCCCTCGCCCCCGGCGAGCAGGTGGTGCTGCGCGGCCTCGGCCTCGCCTCGGTGGACCTGGTCACGCTGCTCACCGAGGGCCGCGGCGGCCGCTTCGAGCCGATCGGGGACGGGCCCGCGCTGCGCTACCTGCCGTCCGGCCGCGAGCCGGTGCTCCACCTCGGCTCCCGGCGCGGCGTCCCGTACCACTCCAAGACCGGCTACCGGCTCCAGGGGCCGCCCGCCCCGCTCCCCCGGTACTTCGACGAGGCCGCCGTGAACACCGTGCTCACCACCGGCGGACAGCTCGAACTGCGGCGCGACTTCTGGCCGTTGATGGCCAAGGAGATCGCCTTCGGGCACTACCACGAGCTGTTCCACGCCCACCCCGGACGCACCGCCCTGCCCTGGCCGGAGTTCCTCCACCGCTACGACCGGCACCACTGGTACAGCCCCGAACTCGCCGCCCTGATCGCCGAGGCCGTCCCCGACCCGGCCGACCGGATCGACTTCGAACGGCTCGACCACCCGCTGGCCGGGCTCGAACTCGGCACCGACGAGGAGCTCCAGGCACACCTGCGCGGGTACGTCACCGCCGACGCCGACCGCCGCGCCGACCCGGCGCACAGCGCCGACCTCGGCGCCTTCCTCGGCCTGCTCTCGCTGTTCGGCCAGCTCCCCCGGGTGATGGCGAGCGGCCGGCTCACCGCCCGGTCGATCGCCGAGGAGGTGGACGGGTGGTTCTTCGGCTACTTCAGCTTCCTCGCCTCCGGCCCGCCCGGCTTCCGGCTGCGCCAGCTGCTCGCCCTCTCCGAGGCCGGGGTGGTGCGCTTCCTCGGCGCGGACGTGCGGATCGAACGGGACGAGGCGAGCGGCACCTGGCAGGCCGGCGGCGCCACCGTGCCCGGCCACCGGGTCACCGCGACGGCGCTGGTCGAGGCGTACCTGCCCAAGCACGCGCTGGCCCGCACCCTGGACCCGGTGCTGCGCGACCTGCACCGCACCGGACGGATCGTCGAGGAGGTGGTCACCGACCCCGACTACACCCACCGCTCCGGCCTGGTCACCATCACCCCCGCGGACAGCCGGCTGCTCGACCCTGCCCTCGGCGGCGCCCCGCACCCCCGCCGCACCGCCCTCGGCCCGCACACCAGCCTGCGCGCGGCCGCCGCCTTCGCCCGCCCGCGGACCAACGCCCCGGGCTTCCGGCAGAACGACGCCGCCGCCCGCGCCCTGCTCCACGCCCTGGCCGCGCTCCCGGCGCCGGCCCTGGCGGGCTGAGCGCCGTGGCGACGGCGCTCAGGCCCCGAAGATCTCCTCCACCAGGTCCTCGTCCGAGACGTGGTCCGGTGCGTCGAACACCACGTCCGCGACGCCCTTCAGACCGATCCCCCGGTCCAGCGCGTCCATGCAGGCCCGGGCCTCCTCGTCGGTGGCGAAGTCCCACAGCCGCAGCCGCCGCACCAGCACCAGCGCCTCCGTCGGGCTCATCCGCGGCGTGCGGCGGCGCTGCCCCGGCCCCTTGCGGCCGGCCTGGGCCAGCTGCTGCTGGTAGCCGGCCAGGTCCCGCCAGGCCTGCACGGTGCTCGGGTGGTGCTCGCCCAGCACCCGGGCGAGGTCCGGCAGCAGCCCGTGCAGCTGGAGCACCGCGCCCTGCGGGTCGCCCCGGTTGGCCCGGTGCAGCGCGAGGTCGTGCCGGGCCTTCAGGACCCGCGGGTCGTACGGGCCCCAGGCGGCGTGCAGGTCGGGCAGCAGCTCGTTCATCAGCCGGATCGCGGTGACCGGCGCACCGCTCTCGCCGACGCACCAGACCAGGTGGTAGCGGGCGCCGAGGGTGTCCGGGTCGACCGGGCCGAGCGCCGCGCGCATGTCGTCCACCAGGGCGGTCAACAGCCGGACCGCGCCGTTCAGGTCCCCGGTCCGGCTGAGGTACCAGGCGAAGTCCCGCCAGGTGCACAGGGTGTCCCGGTCGCTCCGGCCGAGCACCGTGACGCACTCCTGGGCGAGCGTCTGCAGCAGCATCGCCGACTCGCCGGCCGTCGCCGCCCGGTACGCGGCGGACCGGCGCTCGCGCAGTGCGGCCCGGACGGACTCGGCCGGCGGCGTGGCCGTCACCGGCGGCGTGGTCAGCGGGGGCAGCACCGACGGGACGGCGGGCACGGGCGCGGGCGCGGGCGGCAGCGCAGGCGTGGGCAGCACGGCGGGCGTGGGCAGCACGGCGGGCGCAGGCGCGGGCCCGGGCGCGGGGACGACCGGCGGGGCGCTCGGCGGCGGTGGCACCACCGGCCCCGGGCTCTCCACCACGGTCGGCGCCGGCGGCCGCGCCGAGGCCGCCCGGCCGCCCGGCCAGTCGGCCGGCTCGGCGAGCCGCCGCTCGACCGTACGGGCGTCGGCCGGCCGGTCCGCCGGATCCTTCGCCAGCAGCTCCGCGACCAGCCCGGCCACCTGCGGCGGCAGCCCGAACTGCGCCGGGTCCAGCGGCGCCGGCGCCTCGTTGAGGTGCTGGTACATCAGCACCGGCGTCGAGTCCCCGCCGAACGGCCGTGCCCCGGTGAAGAGTTCGATCAGGACGCAGCCCAGCGCGTAGAGGTCGGCCCGCCCGTCCACCCGGCCGCCGGTCCAGCGCTCCGGCGCCATGTACGCCGGGCTGCCGACGATCGTCCCGGTGGTGGTCAGCCCGCCCGCGCCGGTGTCCAGCTGGGCGATGCCGAAGTCCAGCACCTTCAGCTGCCCGGCGTCGGTGATCATCACGTTGTCCGGCTTGATGTCCCGGTGCACCATGCCCGCGTCGTGCGCGGCCGCCAGCGCTCCGCCGATCTGCCGCCCCCAGCGCAGGCTGAGCGCGGGCTCGGGCACCCCCGCCCGCAGCACCTCGGTGAGGGTGCGGCCGGTGAGCAGCTCCATCACCAGGTAGGTGACCTCCTCGCCGCCGAGCTCGCACTGCCCCAGGTCGTGCACCGTGACGATGTGCGGGTGCGAGAGGTTGCCGGCCGCACCGGCCTCCCGGACGAACCGCAGCGCGGCCTTCGCCCGGTCACCGCCGCGGTGCCCGATGACCTTGACCGCCACCGGCCGCCCCATCCGGGTGTCCCGGGCCCGCCACACCACCCCGAACCCGCCTTGCCCGAGCTTCTCCACCAGCTCGTACCGGCCGTCCAGGACGTCCCCGACTCGCACGCGCCCTCCCCTCCCGCCATGACGCCCAGACTCTACCGACGCCGTCCACCGCCCTTCCCCCCGCCGTCGCCCTCCCCTCCGCCTCTCCCCCGGGCCCCGGCCAGGTGGAAGGATGCAATCGAATCCCCGCGCGAACGCGGCGGTGCGAACCCAGCAGAGCCCGAGGAGAGCGGCCATGGCCAAGCAGGCCCCGCAGAGCGACCCGGCGCAGGACGCCCCCGAGGTGTCCGCGCCCCAGCACGCGGCCGCCGGACTGCCCGCCGTCGGCCACAGCCTGCGGATGGCCGCCGAGCAGATGGGCGCCCGCCGCACCCTGGCCACCCTGCGCAAGGTCAACCAGCAGAACGGCTTCGACTGCCCCGGCTGCGCCTGGCCGGAGCCGGACAAGCCGCACACCGCCGAGTTCTGCGAGAACGGCGCCAAGGCCGTCGCCGAGGAGGCCACCGAGCGGCGCGTCCACGCCGACTTCTTCGCCGCCCACCCGGTCGCCGACCTGGCCGAGCGCTCCGGCTACTGGCTGGGCCAGCAGGGCCGGCTCACCGCGCCGATGCTGCTCGACGAGGGCGCCACCCACTACACGCCGGTCTCCTGGGACGACGCCTTCGCGCTGATCGCCGAGGAGCTGAAGGCCCTGGACACCCCGGACGGCGCCGCCTTCTACACCTCCGGCCGGACCAGCAACGAGGCCGCCTTCGCCTACCAGCTGTTCGCCCGCCGGCTCGGCACCAACAACCTGCCGGACTGCTCCAACATGTGCCACGAGTCCTCCGGCTCGGCGCTCACCGAGACGCTCGGCGTCGGCAAGGGCAGCGTCGGCCTGAAGGACCTCTACCAGGCCGACCTGATCATCGTGGCCGGCCAGAACCCGGGCACCAACCACCCCCGGATGCTCTCCGCGCTGGAGCGCGCCAAGCGGGCCGGCGCCACGATCGTCAGCGTCAACCCGCTGCCGGAGGCGGGCCTGGAGCGGTTCAAGAACCCCCAGCACGCGCGCGGGCTGGCCGGCCAGGGCACCAAGCTGACCGACCTCTTCCTGCAGATCCGCCTCGGCGGCGACCTCGCGCTGTTCCGCGCGCTGAACCGGATCGTCCTGGAGCGGGACGGCGTCGACCGCGACTTCGTCGCCGAACACTGCTATGGCTTCGAGGAGTTCGAGGCCCAGGCGCGCGGGACCGACCGCGACGAGGTGCTCGCCGCGACCGGTCTGCCCTGGGAGCAGATTGAGGAGCTCGGCGAGCTGGTGCTGAGATCCGAGAAGATCATCGTCTGCTGGGCGATGGGCCTCACCCAGCACAAGCACGCCGTGCCGACCATCCGCGAGGTCGTCAACTTCCTGCTGCTGCGCGGCAACGTCGGCCGCCCCGGCGCCGGGGTCTGCCCGGTGCGCGGGCACAGCAACGTCCAGGGCGACCGGACGATGGGCATCTTCGAACGCCCCACCGCCGCCTTCCTGGACGCGCTGGGCGAGGAGTTCCGCTTCGAGCCGCCGCGCGAGCACGGCCTCGACTCGGTGGACACCATCCGCGCGATGCGCGACGGCAGGGTCGGGGTCTTCTTCGCGATGGGCGGCAACTTCGTCGCGGCCACCCCGGACACCGAGGTCACCGAGGCCGCGATGCGCCGCTGCCGGCTGACCGTCCACGTCTCCACCAAACTCAACCGCTCGCACGTGGTCACCGGCGCCCGCGCCCTGATCCTGCCCACCCTGGGCCGCACCGACCGGGACGTCACCGCGCGCGGCGCCCAGTTCGTCAGCGTCGAGGACTCGATGGGCCAGGTGCACGCCTCGCGCGGCGGCCTGCGCCCGCCCGCCCCCGGGCTGCTCTCCGAGACCGCGATCGTCTGCCGGCTCGCCCGCGCCGTGCTCGGGCCGCAGGACACCGTGCCGTGGGAGGACTTCGCCGCCGACTACGACACCCTGCGGGACCGGATCGCCCGCGTGGTGCCGGGCTTCGAGAACTACAACGAGAAGGTCCGCCGCCCCGGCGGCTTCACCCTGCCGCACGGCCCCCGGGACACCCGCACCTTCCCGACCGCGACCGGCAGGGCCAACTTCTCCGTCAACCCGCTGACCGCCCCCGAGGTCCCGCCGGGCCGGCTGCTGCTCCAGACGCTGCGCTCGCACGACCAGTACAACACCACCGTCTACGGCCTCGACGACCGCTACCGCGGCATCAAGGGCGGCCGCCGGGTGGTCCTGGTCAACCCCGCGGACGCCGACGAGCTCGGGCTCACCGACGGCGGGTACGTCGACCTGGTCGGCGAGTGGAGCGACGGCGTGGAGCGCCGCGCCCCGCACTTCCGGGTCGTCCACTACCCCGTCGCCCGCGGCGGCGCGGCGGCCTACTACCCCGAGACCAACGTCCTGGTGCCGCTCGACTCCACCGCCGACATCAGCAACACGCCGACCTCCAAGGCCGTCGTGATCCGCTTCGCCCCCGACAGCGGCGCGTAGCCGCCGGCCGCCCGGGCGGCGCAGCACGCGGGCCGCCCCACGTCCGGTGACTG